>JANYHY010000469.1 GCA_025362165.1 Myxococcales bacterium
CCCCCGAGCTCGCGTCGACCCACGCGACGTCATTGCCGCGCGCACGCCACTCTTCCGCGATCGCGCGACCCAGCCAAGTCTTGCCGACGCCGACGACTCCCACCAACGCGACTCGTGTCTCGCCGTTCGAGAACAGCTCGATCACACGCTGGATTTCGGGACGCCGCGCGATCACGCGACCACCATAGTATCCTCTCGTTCGCCGATGCGCGTGAACCTCGACAAGTACCAGCGCGCCCGCTCGTCGATGCAGGCGAGGACGATCTTCATGATCGTGTCGGGCTCGATCGGTGTCGTGTTCTTCAGCTTCGTCACGCTGCTCGGCGTGTTGCTCATCGTCGCTCCTGCAGACAGCTTCTGGGAGCGCCGCAGCGGCTTCGTCGTCGCGATCTTCCCGGGCCTGTTTCCGCTGATCGCGTCCACGTTCGTGGCCTGGAAGGGCTTCAGCTTCAGAGGCCGCTTCGACAAGATGAGGGAGCTCGCTGCGTTCGCGCGCTTGCGGCCGGCCTTCTCACGCGAAGAGATGGCGCAGGCGCTTGGCCTCTCGGTGCAAGCAGGTGAGCTCGTGCTCGTGGAGGCGATCGCCGAGCAGATCGTGGTGGCTGGACCCGAGGACTACGCGCCTCGCGCTGTGGGCCCCGCGTTCGCGCCGGTGATCTCGCCACCATCACCGCGCATCGTCATCGCGCCGAACCCTCTCGCGTCTGCGCTGACGACGCCCGCACAGTTTCACGGCGGCAAGGACTCCGCGCCGCTCGGTTCCACAGGACCCGCCGTGGAGTTCGCCGCGTCTGGGGCGACAACGGGACCACCGACCGAGACGCCAACCCATCGACCCATCTCGATCGGACCAGGCTTGGTGCTCGGAAACACATATCGCATCGAGTCTGCGCTCGGCGCTGGCGGGATGGGGGAGGTGTACGTCGCCGCGCACGTGCGAACGGGGCGCAAGTACGCGGTGAAGACTCTCCCGCACGACTCGCGGCTCTCTCCGGACGCGATCAAGCGCTTCGAACGAGAGGCACTCGCCGCGAGCGCGCTTGGTCACCCGAACATCGTGGCAGTGCACGACTTCAATCGTGAGGGCGACACTCACTACCTCGTGATGGATCTGTACGAGGGCGAGACGCTCGCGAGTCGGCTGGAGCGCTTCGGCTCGCTCCCTTGGGCGGACGCGCAGCGGCTCGCTCTCGAGATCGGCTCGGCGCTTGCGGTCGCGCACGAGGCGGGACTTTTGCATCGAGACATCAAGCCCGCGAACATTTTGTTGGCGACGCAGAAGGACGCTGCCGAGCGCGCGATCCTGCTTGATTTCGGCCTCGTGAAGACGATCGACGACGCGATGATCTCTCGTATCACTGCGACTGGCGCGGTGATTGGCACGCCTGTCTACATGTCGCCGGAGCAAGCGCGCGGCGAGCCGCTCACGGTGACGAGCGACGTCTACTCTCTCGGCGCGCTTGTGTACGAGATGGTCACTGGTGCGCCGCCGTTCCTGGATCGCGTGCTGGCGAACGTATACGCGCGCCTGCTCAACGACCCGGCCACGCGCGCGTCCAAGGTGGCGACTCGACCGCTGCCACCTGGCCTAGATGCCGTGCTCGATCGCGCGCTCGCCAAGCAGCCGAGCGCGAGGTACCCAACCGCGCGTGCGTTCATGTTGGCGTTGAGCGAGCTCGGAGAAGAAGCGCCTTCGACGCTGCGCATCGCCTAGGACTATGGCCACGACTCAGTGAGCGCAGCCCGCTTCGGGGTGTTTGGCTAGGTAGGTGTCGAAGCCTCTGAAGATGGCGTGGCCGAAGCGCTCGCCCATGTTGGCGCCGCCGGTGTACTTCAAGTGCACCAGATCCCACTGCGCCAGTCCCATTTTGGCGAAACGGATCATGCTCATGTTGCCGCCCATCGCCTCGCGGAAGTCCCAAAACGCTGCATGGTGACGGCCTGCGATTTCCTTGAGTTGCTTGGCCAGCTTCACGATGCGCGGATCGCTCTCGGTGTCCGTACTGTGCAGTTCGATGTCCGGCGGACTGAGCACTAGCAATGGCAAGTTGGGGATCGCTTTGTGAAAGCTCTCGAAGACCGAGGTCATCCACTTCTCGTGATAGGCGGGCGCGAACAGGTTGGTGCCCAACAAGAACACGACGAGATCGTATTTGCGGTGCGCGATTTGAGGCACGCGCGTCTGGTCCTTCACGCGCGCCATTTGCTCGTAGTTGAGCGCTCCGGTTCCCAAGGAGTCCACGGTGATCGACGGCGCTCCGCGCTCCATCGAGGCGCCGAACAGCCTGACCTTGCCGTTGCCTTTGACGACGCACTCGATCTTGTGAGGGCCGTCCGCCAAATCAAGTTGCTCGAAGCCTGCGTCGATCTCGTCGGCTGCCGTCGACACGTCGTGATCGGCTTTGCCGTCGATCTTGATCGTGAAGTCCCCGCCGGAGGGTCGCTTCATATAATAGATGTCGACCTTCTCGACCTTGGTGCCTATCGGCGCCTTCTCGTCCGCCGTCCCTACCATCGCCCAGTTTCCAGGCTCCGCCGACTCTGCGGCGATGTTGGCAAAGCCATATTGAGCGTCGCCGATGCCGTTGGTGCTCGTCGCGATCTCGCGCCATTTGTCGGTCAGATCGTGGTGCACGTCTTGATGGCGATACCAGGGCCACGGCATCGCGAGCGCGACATACCCATGACCGCCATCGCCGAACTTGGCTTGGAGCATGCGGCGCAGCGCACCCGTGATGTAGTCCATCGTCATGTTCGAGTCGCCGTAGACGCCGATGCGAACGTGGTCCGTCGCCTTGCCGCGCACTAGCTCGGCGACGCGCTCGTAGAACGGCGCCATCGCCTCCTCTTCGTCGACGATCGGCGGGAGCGGCGCGTCCCACTTGCTCGTGTCGTAGGCGGGCAACGCGTACTTCTCTTTGTCGATCGATTCGCACACGGGCGCGGCGTCAGGGACATCGGCCTGCAACGAGGTGCTCACGAGCGCGGACGTCGTCGAAGGGTGCGTGTCCACAGTCGCGGTGCCGTGCTTGCCAGAGGCGCACGCGAGCAGAAGTGCGAGCAAGGTGAATCGAAGACGCATGGGGTGCTCTCTGTCAGTTATCAGTGAGCTCGCGCCTGTGGCCAATAAACGGCATCAACGCAGGACGTCGTCCAAGAACGCGAGGGCCGTGCAGGTAGCCGGTCGTATCGACTCTTTCTTGCCGAACACCGCGAAGCCGTGATCTTGGCCCGGTAGCTCGACGACGAGCGTGGCGACGCCTGCGCCCTCGAGCAAAAGCGAGAACGCGCGCGAGTCGCTCGCAGGCACGACGCGGTCGTCGCTCCCGTGCAAGAGGAGCACCGGTGCGTCCGTCGAGTCGACGAAGTGATTGGGAGTCGCCGACCGCGCGCGCTTGTCACAATCCTCCGGACCTCCATCCACTCGCAACAGCTCGTCCACCGCTTGGACCATCTTCGGCGGATAATGATCGTGCGCGCGATCGAGCTCGAGCGGCGCGTAATAGGCAATCACGCCGCGCGGATGGATTGGGCCTTTGCGCACGCACGCGCCGTCCGAGGAAGGGTCGTCCCCATGGACTCCGACCATCGCGGCGAGGTGTCCACCCGCTGACGCACCCACGATCACGAGCTTGTCCGCGTCCAGCTTGCGTAGCGCCACTTGAGCTTGAGCCTCGCGAATGGCGCAGCGAACGTCGCCGAGCCCGACGGGGTGTGCGTTCGCCTGGCTGCGCGCGAGTCGATAATTGACAGTCACTCCGACATAACCAATTGAAGCTAATTGACGAATCGTCGGCACGAATAGCTTCTTGGCGCCCGCAGTCCAGCCGCCACCATGCACGATGACGACGAGTCCCTTGAAGGGAACATTGGGCCAAGCAACATCGAGGACCTGCCGCTCGTCCGGCCCATACCGAACGTCGAATTGAACATCAATCGTCCCACCATCCTCCGCAGGAACAGGCGGAACCACACACTGATCAACCCGCCGAATCACCAACCGCCGAGGCGCCACATCATCAGTTGATGCATCAACTACCTCACTCTTGGTCTCCCATTGAACAAGCGCCACCCCAGGCGGAACCTCCGCCACCCGAGAATCCCCACACCCCCACCAACAAACTCCCCCCGCCACCAACAACGCGGAGACGCGGGTGATTTGCGACGAGAGCAAGCGAGGGCTAGGAGGCGCCGAGGCGCCGTACTCCCGTACGGCAACGAGTGCCCGACGACGCCATCGCGCCGCTATCGTCGCGAAGCACCCGCGTCTCCAGGCGACGAGTGCCCGACGACGCCGTCGCGCCGCTATCGTCGCAAAGCACCCGCGTCGCCCTACTGAGCTACGTCGGCGCAGCACCTAAAGCCAGTCGAGTAGTCGTGGTAGTAGCTCGCGTGGGCGTAGGTGCCGTAGTCGCAGCCGTCACCATTCTGGTGAATATCCAAGTAGTAGCCGCCGAGGAACGTGCCCTCTTTGTCGTCCACCCACTCATGGAGGTTGCCGACCATGTCGTAGACGCCGTAGCCGTTGGTGCAGCCATCATGCGAGCCGGTCTGCGCGAGCGTCCCAGGGACTTGGTTGAGCTGCTGGTCGTTCATGCGATTGCCCCAAAGATGGGGATCGCTGCCGCCGCCTAGGCCGAAGACCTTGAGCATCGGCGCCTTGCCGTGGTCGTTGCATCGGCCTGGCTCGTTGGTGGAGGAGTATCCGTAAGTGGACTTGTCCGGCCCTTTGCAGGCCTTGCGCCATTCGGGCGCCTTGCACAAACGTTTGCCGCTGCGCGCGCAAGCCTGTCCAGCTTGGTCTGCGCTCACGTACGCCTGAGGCATCACGTTGGGCTCGCTGACTGCGCGCACGACATGACGCTGGTTCACGCCTTGGGTGTCATCGAGCGCGGCGAAGTGAGCGAACGGGCGCTCGTCCCCGTTGGGGAGAAGCTCCACGAGCGACGCCTCGTAGCGGTCGACGCAGAAGACATCATCGATGCTCGCCATGTCCGGCGGGCAGAGGCCATTGTTGGCGAGAGGCTCGTCGCCTGGTCCGAGCAGCAGGTCGAGCGTGGTCTGCCCTGACGGGTTGGTGAACTGAAACGAGCTCACGCCAGTGCGCGCCGTCTTGCCTTTGCCGCTCCGACGCGACTCGGCCGCGGAGCGCTGCAGAGGGCCGACGACAGCCTGAACGCCCTTGATCGCGGGGACGTTCTGCGAGTGCTCGGTGCAGCCGACGAGACTCGCCGCACTTACCGAAGCACCCGCCAAGACGACCGCCACCCAACGCAACTTCCACTTCGTCAAACTCAACCTCCGCGGGTCTCTCGAACTTATTGAACCGCCTCTCGTCAAAAACCCGCGGGCGGCGGCTGCACAAACATTCAAGATCGAAGCGACAGTTAAGCGCGAAGCGACCTACTCGGATAACCCGCTACGCACCCCTTTGGAAACGAAAAAGCGACACCCACATGGCGGCACATCCCCGTCCGCAGAAAGATGTATTTTGCACGCGTCGCGGAAGAGGTGATTTCAGCGGGTGGCGGCGCGAGGCACGCTGACTTCGCTCAAGGCGAATGCGAGCTCGTCAGCGACCTTCTCGACCGACGCCTTCACCAGATCTGCGCCGCCGTGTCCGCTGTTCTTCTCGATGCGCAACAGCACGATGCCGCCCACCGAGCGCTCCTGCATCTCTGCCGCGAACTTCCACGCGTGCATGGGGTCGACGCGATCGTCACTATCCGCCGACAGAATGAGCAACGACGGATAGCGCGTGTTGGGCGTGACGTGTTGATAGGGCGAGTAGGCGTAGATCGCCTTGAAGTCCTCTTCCTTCTCAGCGGAGCCATACTCCTCTACCCAGGTCTTGCCCGAGCCGAAGAGGTGATAACGGACCATGTCCACGAGAGGTACGCCGCACAGCCCCACGCGGAACAGCTCAGGGCGTTGTGTGATGGCAGTCGCGACGAGCAACCCTCCGTTCGAGCCACCACGCACGACGAGCTTGTCTGCGGAGGTCACCTTGTCGGCGATGAGCTTGTCGGCGATCGCGTAGAGATCGTCGAAGACGTTCTGCTTGTTGAGGCGCATGCCGCCTTGATGCCACGCTTCGCCATATTCGCTGCCGCCGCGCAGGTTAGCGACGACGTACACACCACCATGCTCGAGCCATGGGTACGCGCTCGAGGTGAAGCCCGGCTTCTGTGAGACGGTGAACCCGCCATAGCCGTAGAGCAGCGCAGGGGCGGCGCCGTCCATCTTCTGGTCTTTGCCGTGCACCACGAAATAAGGCACTTTCGTGCCGTCTTTGCTCGTCGCGAATGACTGATTGAGCGCGTACTTGCTCGGGTCCACGGGTGTCTTCATGCGGTAGTAGAGGCTCGTCGCGCCCGTCTTCACGTTCGTCTCGTAGATCTCCGTCGGGTACGTGAAGGAGGTGAACGTGAAGTACGCAGTGTCGTCGTCTTCGCGTCCGATGAGGTTGGATGCTGCGCCCAACGCCGGCAGCGTGATCTCTCGAATGAGCTTGCCGCCGAGCTCGTGCACCTCGAGGCGAGACGTGACGTCCTTCAAGTACGACAAGGCGAGCTGACCTCCGATCACCTTCACGTCCTCAAGCGTCATGTCCTTTCGCTCTGGGACGATCTCGGTCCACTTGTCGCGCTCGGGGTGCGCGGGGTCGACGAGCATCACGTGGCCGTTCGGCGCGCCGTCATCGGTCTTCACGTAGAATTTGTCTTTGAACGCGGTGGCGTCGAGCTTGAACGGCTTGCCGACGCTGAGCGTCTTCCACGGCTCTTTGTCGCCCTTGCGCGCGTCTCGGAAGCTGAGGTCTGTGCTCGACCAACCATGCTGCACGAAGTAGCCGAGCCAGTGCCCATCGCGTGAGAGATCGGCGCCGCTGAAGGTCTTGGCGTCTCCAGTTTTGTCGTGGATCTTCTTGTCGGTCTTCGGATCCTCTCCGAGCTTGTG
>JANYHY010000471.1 GCA_025362165.1 Myxococcales bacterium
TTGCCCGGCAAGACGAACATGGACGAGTTCGCGATGGGCTCTTCCACGGAGAACAGCGCCTTTGGACCGTGCAAGAACCCGTGGGATCTCTCGCGCACTCCTGGCGGCTCGTCTGGCGGGAGCGCCGCGTCCGTAGCGGCGCGCATGGTCGTCGCTTCTCTTGGCAGCGACACCGGCGGCTCGATTCGACAGCCCGCCGCGTTGACGGGCACGGTCGGAGTGAAGCCGACGTACGGACGCGTGTCGCGGTTCGGTCTGATCGCGTTCGCCTCCAGTCTTGATCAGATCGGGCCGTTCGCGAGCGACGTGCGCGGAGCTGCGCGCCTGCTCGAAGTGATCGCGGGACGTGACGTCAAGGACGCGACGAGCCTCGATGCTTCGAAGGCAGATTGGGAGGCTTCGTGTGACAGGCCCGTGAAAGGGCTAAAAATAGGGCTCCCGGAGGAGTACTTCGCCGCGGGTCTCGATCCTGAGGTCGAGGCGAGCGTGCGGTCTGCGATCGCGGAGCTCGAGCGCGATGGCTGCATCGTCGTACCCGTGAAGACTCCGCACACGAAGTTCGCGGTCGCCACTTACTACGTGGTCGCGACCGCAGAGGCCTCGAGCAACCTCGCGCGCTTCGACGGCATTCGCTACGGCCGCCGCGTCGAGCGCTCTCGCGATCTCAAAGAAATCTACGGAGCGACGCGCGACCAAGGCTTCGGCGCCGAGGTGAAACGCCGCATCCTGTTGGGCACCTTCGTGTTGAGCGCGGGATATTACGACGCGTACTACTTGAAGGCGCAGAAGGTCCGCACGCTCATCGCGCGCGACTTCGAGGCGGCGTTCGCGAACGTGGACGCGATCGTGTGCCCGACCGCACCAACGCCTGCGTTCAAGCTCGGAGAGAAGACGAGCGACCCGCTGTCGATGTACCTCTCGGACATCTACACGCTGCCCGCGTCGCTCGCTGGACTGCCCGCGATCAGCGTCCCGTGTGCCCCAGCGAAATCAGGCTTGCCCATAGGGTTTCAGGTGATCACGCGCGCGCTCGACGAGTCGACGATGTTCTCGCTCGCAGCGGCGGTCGAGCGTCATCATCCGCCGGCTGCAGCGCCGCTCTCGTGATCTCGGTCGAGCCGCTCACCGGCGCGCGCGCGCACGCGTGGGCCTCTCTGTTCGAGGCCTCGAGCTGCGCGTGCTTCTGTCGCTACTGGCACTTCGAGGGCGACAAGAACTCATGGCTCGAGCGGTGCGCGACGGATCGTGATCGCAACCGCGATGAGCAGGTCGCGCTGTCAATCGCGGGCGACGACCGCGCGCGTGGCCTGATCGCGATGCGTGGCGACGACTGCGTCGGTTGGCTCAAGCTCACGCCCCGCGCGAGCGTCCCGAAGCTCAGGCGACTTCCCGTCTATCGATCGCTCGAGCTCGGCGTCGACGAGGGCGTGTGGTCGATTGGTTGCTTGCTCGTTCGCCCGGACGCACGGCAACAAGGTGTCTCGAACGCCCTCATTTCAGCCGCTCCCGAGCACGCGAAGGCTTGGGGTGCGCGCGCCGTCGAGGCGTACCCTCACGTGCAAACGGGCGACGTCGCCGACGAACAGATGTGGCGTGGCGTGCTCTCGTCTTATGAGCATGTGGGTTTCACGCATGTCGCAGGAGAGCTCCCCTACCCCGTGCTTCGACGCGTCCTCGTGGCGTGATACCTTTGGTGCGTCGCGGTTCTTCTTACGAGGTCATTCATGCGGACGATTGGTGTGCTCCCCTGGCTTTCGATGGCAGCTTTCGCGGTTGGATGTAGCAGCACGTCGACCACGCCGACCCCTGACGCGGGTGGCGCGGACTCGGGCCTGACCTTCACCTTCGCTCCAGCGGGTTGTCAGTACTCGGTGCCTGCACCGGCCACGCGCAACTACGTGGACTATGCGATCGATGATACGTCACCGGTCGACGCCACGAGCGGAACGCCTCAACGCGTGCGCATCGGCCTCGGTGGAGCCGTCACCGCAGGTGCTCCTGGTTACGCCGACCCGACCTCCACAGCCGCGATGCTCTGGGAGACGGCCGCCGCGAACCACGCTGCAAAAGTGAAGATCGGCACGGACCCCAACACGCTGACCGAGGTGCACACTGGCTTCTCGTACACCGAGCCAGCCGCGGGCTTTTCGCCCAGCCCTACGTTTTTCCACGAAGTGCACGTGTGCGGCCTCAAGCCCGGGACCACGTACTACTACCAGGTCGGCGGCGGGCCGGGCGGCTCGGAGGTGTGGAGCGCGACGCAGAGCTTCACCACCGTGCCGAACGCCGGAAAGATCACGGTCGGAGCGCTCGGAGATGCTCGAGATGTGGTGGGGACATGGCAGCTCGTCCAGGGACGCATGAGGGATGCGAGCGTCGCGATGCAGATCGTGACAGGGGACATCGTCGACATCGGATCGAACGAGAGTTTTTACACACAGTGGCTCGACGCGATCTGGAAGGACCCCGCGAGCCCAGGCAAGTTCATCACGCTAGGCCAGCAGATGATGGTGCCGATCGCAGGCAACCACGAGAACGACGCGAGCCAGTTCTATTCGAATTTCGTCATGCCCGGTGACGGCGCCTACTCCGAACAGTTCGCGTCGTTCGACGTGGGCAACACGCACTTCACGATGATCGACGACCAGCCGATCTCCGTCGACCCCGCCTCGGACGCCTCCACCGCGATCCTCGGATGGGCCGACAAGGATCTTGCGGCCGCCAACGCCAACCGCGCGAAAGTGCCGTTCGTCGTCGCGATCAGCCATCGTGGGCTCTACTCGACCTCGACGCACTCGGGGAACCCCGACGTGCTGCAGGTGAGATCCAAGCTGCAGCCGCTCTTCGACAAGTACGCCGTCGACCTCGCACTCACGGGACACGATCACGAGTACGAGCGCAGCAAACCCCTCAAGGCTGGCAATCCCATCAGCGGAGATCCGGTGGTGGGCACAGGCACGCGCTATGTGATTTGCGCAGGTGCGGGCGCCGACGCCTACGGCGTGGGAGCAACGACTGCTTACCGCGAGATCGCTGCCGCTTACGGCAAGGGCACTCCGTACATCGGGGCCTACTCACTGCTGACGCTCGAGGGGAACAAGCTCACGCTCACCGCCTACGGTCTCAAGGCCTCCGGCACGCAGGTGAAGGACGACGACGTCATCGACACGTTCACCCTCACACATTGACCGGCGCGTAACCGAGCGGTCACCGTCTCGTCACATTCGGCGCCAAGTTGCAACGTAACGCGCCTGTAACAAGGGTAAAGACGTTCGCATGCGTCGACTCGCCGTAGCTCTTTTCGTAGGGACGAGTTCGTTGGCCGTGCCTTCGCTCGTGATCGCTCAAACCTCCAAACCGGCGGTAGACGCCGCAGCGCCGGCCACCATCCAAGTCACGAGCCTGCGATTGCTTCGTGACAAGAATGTCATCTCGCAAGCGGAGTACGAGTCCGCTCTCAAGGACATCGGCGCTTCGATCGGAGCGCAGGCCACCGAAGCTCCAGCGCTGGTCATCGGCAAGTGGTCGACCTCCATCTATGGGTTCATCGAGGGCGACGCGATCGTCGACACGACCCAAAGCTTCGGGGACGTCGCAGGCAACGGGTTGGTGCAGCGCCAAGACCGCAACTTCGCTCCGCCCCCTGCGGTTCAGAGCACCTACGCCGGCGACCATGGACGCGTGCAATTCAGCGTGCGCAACACACGATTCGGCCTGCGCCTCAAGGCGCCCGAACTCGCGAAGGTGCGCGCTAGCGCCACGCTCGAGATGGATTTCCTCGGCACCGATCCGAGCATCGACCCCACGAGCAGCGGCACCTACCCACTCGCCGGCTCCAGCGAAGCGTCCTTTTGGAACAACCCGACGATGCGCGTGCGTTTGGCCTACTTCAAGGTCGAGTCCCCCATCGTCGACATGATGGTCGGCCAATCGTGGCACCTCTTCGGCTGGCAGCCGACCTATCACCCAAACAGTGTCCTCATCCAGGGTTTGCCTGGTGAGCTCTACGGCCGGACGATGCAAGTCCGCATATCCAAGACGATCCCCACGGGGCCGACGTCTCTGGAGGTCGCGGTCGCCGCCCTCCGTCCGCCGCAACGCAACTCGATGATCCCCGAATTCACAGGAGGGCTCCGGCTCAGCCTCGACAAGTGGAAGGGGATGAACACACGCGGCTCGACGGCGCGAGAGCTCACTCCTCTCTCTGTTGCGCTCACGGGTACGATGCGCAACTGGGTGACGCCGGAGTTCGTCTCACTCCCGACGAAGACCAAATCGTTGACGACCGCTGCTGTCGCGGTCACGGCGTTCGTCCCCATCATCCCGGTCTCGAAAGGGCACTCCCTGTCGATCGGTGGCCAGATCATGATGGGCTCTGGCATCGCCGACCTGCTCACCGGGATGACTGGTGGCATGGCGTTCCCTTCGCTGGCCAAGCCTGCAGGCACGACCCCTCCAGCCTATCCGCAGGACGTCGAGAACGGCGAGGTCGTCTACGACACCTGCGCGAACGGCACCGCGCAGAACGACCCGCGGTCCTCGTGCTTCGACCTGCATGGCATCCAATGGAACGTCTTCATGGCTGGCGTGCAGTACTACCTACCTGGCCTCGATGGGCGAGTGTGGATCTCGGGTAACTACGCGCACATCCAATCGCCAAATGTTGCAGACTACACGCGTAAGGCGACAACGGCGCCCGCCGCCACCGATTACAACTACGTCAACGCTGCGGCCGTCCGTCAAGCGGAGGACTTCTTCGATGCCTGCTTGTTCGTCGATCCGCTGCCAAGCGTGCGTGTGGGCGTGGAGTACGCACACTTCGACGACCAGTACGTCGACCGATACGACAACAGCAAGCACGTTCGCGCCGTGAACCATCGCGGCCAGCTCTCGGGTTTCTTCATTTTTTGACGCAGGACACACTCCATTTCGCTCAGGAGCGCATCCGACTTGTAACGAAAGCGTGACGTCCGTCACCCACACGCGCTTTTGCGTTGGTGGGGTTCGAGGCCTGCAATATAGGTGTGCCGTGGCAAAGTCTGGTGATCGGGAGTTTTTCGAAGCGTTCAGCAAGCACGCGGCCGTCTGCGTCCAGGCGAGCGAGAGGCTGGTCAAGCTCCTTGACGATTTGCCCAACGCGAAGGAGCACTCTGACGCCATCACGGAACTGGAGCACCAGGGCGACACGATCACGCACCAAACGGTCAAGAAGCTCCACGAGCAGTGGATCACGCCGCTCGATCGCGCGGACATCCACGAGCTCATCACCGGCCTCGACGACGTGCTCGATCTCATCGACGCTGTCGCCGAGCGCGTCATGCTGTTCGGAGTTCGCAAGCCGCGCCCGACCGCCAGCGCGCTCGCAGAGAAGCTGCTGGAGGCCACCAAGGGCGTCGCGAAGGCGATGAGCATGCTCTCCGAGGTGTCGACGCGGTCTGAAGAGATCCTCAAGATCGCGATCGAGCTCAATCAAATCGAGAACGAGGCGGACGCGCTCTATCGCAAAGGCCTCGCAGAGCTCTTCAACCGCCGCACTGACGGCTCGAGCGAGCCTTACCGTGAGCCCGCAACCCCAGACGACGTGCTCGAAGTCATGAAGTGGCGCGAGATCTACGACTACCTCGAGAACGGAACGGACGCCTGCGAGGACCTGGCTAACGTCCTCGAAGGCATCGTCCTCGAGTATGCGTGACACATGATTGGGCTCGTCCTGATCATCGTGCTGGCGGTCGGCTTCGACTACGTCAACGGCTTCCATGACGCCGCGAACTCGATCG
>JANYHY010000202.1 GCA_025362165.1 Myxococcales bacterium
CCGGTGAACTGAACGGCGTTGGCGAGCTGGCGAGTCTCACCACTACCTGGGTGATTGATAGTCGCCCCAGGACACCGGTTGCCGGCTTCGTCGAAGACGTCGGGGACGTTCACGTCCCCCGCGCTCGAGTCCTTGGCCTGCCCATCGCCTCCAGCGTCCGCGCTGGAGAACGAGTCATTGCCGCATCCGGCTACCGCAAGGCCAAAGCCGATCACGATCCAATGCTTGATGGTGGATGTGTGCATGAACGACTCCTCCGATCAGTGTATCAGCTCCAGTCCGCCCGAGGGACTAGCGTCAAATGACGACGAATCGTGAGTCAACAGCGAACGATCTCGGGCTTACGGCCTCCGATGATGGCGAGCAACGACCTCATGTCGCTGGGGTCACTCGTGAAGAGCTGACCCCCGATACGCGATGCGACTAGCGCAACGTGCGCGTCGCAGATGTCGCGCGTCTTGGCCCGCCCGCAGAGCGTCCCCACCTCGCGAGCGATTGGATCGAAGGGAGCAATGACGCAGTGTGCGAGCACCTTCGCGAGCTGCGCCTGCCGCGCGAGTGAGCGCCAGACTTGCGCCAGCACAGTGCTCGGGACAAAGACGTCTTCGGTCGCGAGCGCCGCATGCTTGAGCGCGGACCAAACGCGCCGATCGTTGCGCTCGATCGCGATCAGAGCTCCGGCGTCGAGCACGATGCTCAAGGCTTGCGGCGCCTTCGCTTTGGCGCATCGAGGACGCCGAGCTCAGCCTCCCACTCTCGCACGACCTCGAGCAAACCATCTGCACGGAGCTTGCGGCCCGCTGCGTCGGCGAGCCATGCAGAGATCGGTTCGTTGCCCGCAGCCGCGCGCACCCGTTTTGCGAGCGTGGCGTCGAAGGAGACCGCGAGTCGAGCGACCGTCATACGATGATATTACGATCGGCACGCGCCTCGTCAAGCGACCTTCGCTTCATACTCGGCAGTGCGCGGGACGAGAGACATCAAGGCGTACCCAGGAACGGCTCTCATCGCCTCATTGCAGTGCGCGAAGCTGCAAACAGGCTCGTTTTCGGTCGATTCGCGGCGGTCGACATAGCTCGGCGATCACGGGGGCAGAGTCTGTCTCGCTTATCTCGCTAGTGACGAGCACGCGCTCTGGGAGGTGATCCATTCGCGTCAATGCGATCTCCACGTCGCCTCGAGTCTCTGCGGGTAGTGCGCGAGCTGTCATGTCCGTGCGTGAGACGAACCGGATGCTCGCGCCTCCAAAGACCACGTCGCCGGGATGACTTCGAAGGAAGCTCACCAGCTGCTCGCCAGCGGGTGGAGTGGTGCGTCGGTCATACGCATCCATAGCCGTCCTCGTGAGCATCAAACCCAATAAAGGGATAGCGAGCCTAAGGATTCGCGCACGCGCCGCGCAGGCTCCGAAGACGGCGATCGCGATGACGACGAGAGGCAGCGCGTGACGCGGTTGCTCGCGCAGATTCTGGCCGATGAGAATCCAAAGCGCATAAGGCGCGCAGAGCGCCGCGATCACCCCGACTTGCTGACGACCTCCGCGTTGCGCGATCATCACAGTCACGATCACCAACATCACCGCGAGCGCCACTCCGACAAAGTCCGAGTCGACGCCAAAACCATCGACGAAGAGATCACGACCCAAGAGCGCGAGTCGTCCGAACGGGCGCGGATCGCCCAACGCGGTCCCTCCCCATCTCTGCGCGTGACCCGCGAAATGCACGCCATAGATCCTGATCAAGCGTGAGGGCCCGACGATCGCGAGCAATGGCACGAGCCATAAGAGGACGCTCAGCGTCATGATCGAGATCGCGCGCGTCCTGGTGCGCGTGGGCAGGAGCATCGGGAAAACCAACACGAGCGGTGCCCAAGAGAGACGCACTCCAAGCGCCAATCCTGTGGCTATCGCGGCGACCGCGAGTCTATCTGTCTGTATTGCCCAATAGGCAATAGCCAATAATGCCAACGCGGGCGCCTCACTCCCAACCGCAGTGAATGCACGCCAAGCCAGCGGATTGCCAATGACCGCCGCTGCGATCAAGACCGCCGTGATCTCTCCCAATGGAACTGCCACAGAGCGCGCACACACGAAGACCGCGAGACCGCTCGCCACAGAGACGCCAATGGCGGCGCGCATGGGATCGCGCAATACGACTGACGCGAGTCGCAGCAACGCTACATATACGGGATAGCCCGGCGGATGCGGCGCGAACTTATCCATGTCGAAGTGCTCAATCGATGCCAAGAAGCCGAGGCCGTCCCAATCGTCCGGCCAAGGTGGAGCGCACCACGCAAGCAGCGCGGCTACGACCAGCGGTGGGCCGAACCCCCAAGCGATCTTGCGCGCCGTGCTCACGCCGTGACAGCGCGCGACTCGACCACGTGGCGTGCTCGACCGATCGCGTCCAGGCGTGCTGCGTCTCGCGCGCCAGCTGCCATTTGGTCGGCGGCGATGACGCCCATTTGCATCGCAGCGTCCATGAACACGTAGCGAAATAGCCCTTGTCTGCCGGCAGTTCGTACGTTCTGCCACTCTGCGACATAAGACAATAGCGCGCTGCGATCTGCCTCGTAGGCCAGGTGATAAATGGGATATCCGTGCGCGACTCTCACAGAGAACGCGCCGAGCATGTCGTCTATCGAGCAGCCCAGCTCGCGGAGCTCTCCTTTCATTCGCTGGACAAGGTCGTCCGTGGTGGCGCGCCAAGTCGCGTCTCCCACACTGCACGGTATCTCGAGCATGACGGAAGTTCTGCCCACAGGTGCCATGCTCGCGCTTCGTCGCTTGGGCTCTTGAATCCTCGACATCGAGAGCTCTTTGGAGGCGACGTACATCCAAGTGTTCTCGGAGAAGTCGCGCCGACGGAGCATTACATTGAGGAACACGAGCGCACGAAAGCGCAGAGCGCGCGCAGAGCGATCGATCGCCGGTGGTAGATCGGGATTCAACGCACGACACAGCTCGGGCAGTGGAATGGTCGAGAGCATCTCGCCTACTGGGATGCGCTCGTGACCTGCGGGTGAGTCGATGTGGAGCGCAATCACGCGGTCGCCCCGCGTCTCGAGCGCGCCGACCGACGCGGACGTGAGGATCGTCCCGCCCAACGCGCGAATGTCGCGCGCCATGTGCTCGTAGAGCTGTCCCATCCCGAGCTTGGGATATCGGTAACGGCGTGCGTAGGTTCGGACGGGCGTCTTCCTCAAGTGAGCGAGGCGCAGCGCGACGTCACCCAGGTTG
>JANYHY010000485.1 GCA_025362165.1 Myxococcales bacterium
GACAAGCGGCTCGTCGAGGACTTCGCGTCGGACGTCGTGGCGGACGCCCCGCGATCGATCCCGATTGCGATCGCGGAGGCGCCATAGACGACCGCGTGCTCTCCGAAGAGGATCACTTTGCCGCACGCGCGTCCGGTCTGATCGCGCATCATCAAACCTCACGCACTCCGAGGGCGTCCACCGCGCCCGCGAGGATCAGCGCGCCACCAGCGGAGAGCGGCGCCTGAGCGAGGAGTCCGCGGGCTTGCTCGAGGAGCGCATCCAACCGCGCTTCGACCGTAGCCTTCGCGCCGCACGCGACGAGCGCGTCGATCGCCGCGTTGATCTCTGCGTCCGTGGCGGTGACGCGACCCAAGACCTTCGCGATCTCTGCGTTGGCTTTCGCGTCGCGCGCCGCTTCGATGACCAACGAGTTGCGCTTTCCTTGACGAAGATCGCCACCGCGCGGCTTCCCTGTCTTTTCAGGGTCACCAAACGCGCCGAGCAGATCGTCGCGAAGTTGGAAGGCCACGCCGAGCGGCGCAGCGGCTCGCTCGAGGGCCGCTCGTTGCTCTTGGCTCGCCCCCGCGAGCGCAGCGCCCAACAGCAGCGGACCGCGAACGGTGTAGCTCGACGTCTTCAGGTCGTGCATCGCCTCGACGGCCTCGGGTCGATCGCTCGCGCCTCTCATGTCCAGGATTTGCCCGAGCACGACATCGTGTTCCATTCGGGCCAGCTCACGGAACGCATCGGCGACGCGCGCTGGAGCGCATCCAACGCGAGTGAGTGCCTCGAGGGCGAGCGCCGACGCGAAATCGCCCGCCAAAATGGCCGCTGCGTCTCCCTGCTGAGCTCCGCCGAGATCTTTGCGAAGTCGCGCGTGCACGCTTGGGCCGCCACGACGCATGTCGTCGCCGTCCATCCAGTCGTCGTGGATGAGGAGGTACGCCTGCAAGACCTCCATGGAGACACCGGCCCAGACCACCTGAGTCGCACCGCCCTCGCCGCCGCACGCCTCATACGCAGCTGCGACCAACACGGCACGGAAGCGCTTGCCTCCACGGGTGCAGAGCTCGCTCATCGCATCGACGACGACTCCAGCTTCCGGATGCAGTGCGCGCGCACGCGACCGCTCTTGGTCCAGCCAACGCGTGAGCTCCGCCTCGACCTCGACGCGAACTCGCTTTGCATAAGCTCCGAACGACTCGGCGCTCGAAGGCGTCTCCTGGAGCGGTGTGGTTTGTGTGTGCATGGCAAGGGGACTTTCGAGGGGCGCCATGAATGCCGCGAAACGTGCCGCGTGCGCTATCGAAACCGAGTGACCCCAACTCGAACCCCTCCATGTTAGGTGCTGACTCCCTTGATGGTCAACCTCAGCCGGCGCCCAATTTGATAAACTATTCAATTAGTTTCATTCTTCTTTGAAGGAAAAATGACCTTCCGATCGATTGGCGTCGGCGTGACAATGGGCCTCTCGACATGGTCGTCGATGCTAGAGAGCAGACGCGCCGTCATGAGTAAGACCATCTCGCAGCGAAAGACCGATCACATCCTCCTGTGCGCGACGGGTGACGTAGGTTTCCGCACGCGCACGACGCTCTTCGAAGATGTCCGCTTGGTGCACGATGCGCTGCCCGACTTCTCGGTGGACGCACTCGATCTCGGGTGCGAGCTGTTCGGCAAGAAGCTCCGAGCCCCGATCATCATCGCGGCGATGACAGGCGGCACGGACGAGGCCGGGCGCATCAACTACGAGCTCGCGAGCGTGGCGGAGGAGCGCGGCTACGGCTTCGGGCTCGGCAGCCAGCGCGCGATGCACGTAAGGCCTGGCACCAACACTACCTATCGCGTGCGAGACGTCGCACCGAAGACGGTCGTGTTGGGCAACCTCGGAGTCGTGCAAGCCAAGAGCATGTCGACCGACGAGGTGCGCGCGCTCTGCGCCGACGTGGGGGCTGACGCGCTCTGCATCCACCTCAATCCGGCGATGGAGCTCGTACAGCCCGGCGGTGACCGTGATTTCTCTGGAGGGCTCGAGACGATCGCGCGGCTCTGTGCCTCGCTCGACATCCCCGTCGTCGTGAAGGAGACGGGCTGCGGTTTGTCTCCGTCGGTCGGCGCGCGCGTCAAGAGCGCGGGCGTCAAGACCGTCGATGTCTCGGGCGCGGGTGGCACGTCGTGGGTGGGCGTCGAGACGAAGCGCGCAGAAGATCAAGGCGATTCACGCTTGAAGGCGCTCGGCGACGCCTTCTGGGATTGGGGCATCCCGACCGCCGCGAGCGTCGCGCTGCTAGCGCCGATGGGGTTCGACGTCATCGCCACGGGAGGCGTGGGCTCTGGTCTGGACATCGCTCGCGCGATCGCGCTTGGCGCCAAAGCGGCTGGAATCGCGCGACCTGCGCTGCGCGCGCTTCACGAGGGTGGGCGCGAAGGCGCGAACGCGTTCTTCGACGGCATCGAGTCAGAGCTGAGAGCCGCGATGCTCCTCACAGGCAGCCAAGATCTCGCCGCACTGCGTGGCAAGCCGCGAGTCATCACCGGCGAGCTCGCGCTGTGGATCGATCAGCTCCAACTGTGACAAAACCCGAGCTTGCCGTGATAGCGTCCCGACGAGGACAGGGCATGCCCGCAAAGCACGCAAAAGTCGGCAAGCAGAAGCACGCGAAGAAGCAGAACAGGCAGAGCGCGCCTGCGCCCAAGACACTCACGCAGCGTCACCAAAGCACGAGACCGCCGCCGTCTCCAAAAGAGATGCAGTGGCAGCGCGAGACCTTCGTCGACACCTTCTTCAAGAAGGGCGCTGAG
>JANYHY010000511.1 GCA_025362165.1 Myxococcales bacterium
GCACGGCCTTCGGCGGTGTCGTCGGCACGCCGCAGTGCACGCTCGAGCTCTCTGACGCGGACTTCATCGCGATGACGAGCGGCAAGAGCGACCCGATGAAGCTCTTCATGGACAAGAAGCTGCGCATCTCAGGCGACATCATGGCGAGCCAGAAGCTCGAGTTCTTGAAGAAGATCGACAAGAACGCGGCCGCCTCGGCGATCGCTGCGAAGAAGGCAAAAGCCGCCCCTGCCTCATCAACCACCGCCGCCGCTCCCTCCGCGCCCAAGGACGGCAAGGCCGCGGCGATCTTCGCAGCGCTCGGCAAGCGCCTCGCGGACAACGGCAAGCTCGCCTCCGAGATCGGCGCGCTCTTGCAGTTCACCGTGGACGGCAAGAGCTGGGTGGTTGACTTGTCAACCGGTGGGGGATCCGTGAAAGAAGGCACCGCCCCGAAGCCCGCCGCCGTCTTCACGACGACAGACGCGGATCTGGTCGCACTGGTCAAGGGGACGAGCAGTGTCCAGAGTTTGTATCAGCACGGCGCGCTCCGCGTGGACGGCGACGTGAGGTTCGCGAGCAAACTCGGCATCATGAAAGACCTGGTTTAAGGAGACATGGCCATGGGACGCAAAGTGAACGTTATCGGCGTGGGCATGATCAAGTTCTCCAAGCCAGGCGCGAGCGAGGACTACAACGTGATGGCGAGCAAGGCGATGCGCGTCGCGCTCGAGGACGCGGCTGTGCCGTGGAACGAGATCGAGCAGGCGTACGCAGGCTATGTCTACGGGGACTCCACGTGCGGCCAGCGCGCGGTCTACGAGGTCGGCTTGACCGGTATCCCGGTGTTCAACGTGAACAACAACTGCTCGACCGGATCGAGCGCGCTGATGCTCGGACGTCAGGCCATCGAGGCGGGCGCCGAGTGCGTCATCGTCGTCGGCTTCGAGCAGATGGAGAAGGGCGCGCTCTCTTCCAAGTACAACGACCGCACCAACCCGCTCGATCAGCACGTCGGCGTGATGAGCAAGGTGCAGGGCTTCAACAACGCGCCTGCCGCCGCGCAGATGTTCGGCGGCGCCGGTCGTGAGTACCGCTGGCGCTACGGCACCAAGAGAGAGACGTTCGGCAAGGTCAGCTACAAAGCGCGCCAGCACGCCTCGAAGAACCCGTACGCGATCTTCGCAGAGACGCTCACGCTCGACGAGATCATGAACTCTCCCGAAGTGTTCGATCCGCTCACGCGCTACCAGTGCTGCCCGCCGACGTGTGGAGCTGCGGCGGCGATTCTGTGCTCGGAGGACTTCGCCAAGAAACACGCGAAGAACAAGCCCGTCTACATCGCGGCGCAAGCCATGACGACGGACTATGGATCGAGCTTTCAAGACAGCTTGATCAAGATGGTCGGCTACGACATGACCAAAGAGGCCGCAAAGAAGGTCTATGAGCAAAGCGGCGTCGGCCCGGAGGACGTGGACGTCGTGGAGTTGCACGACTGCTTCACCGCGAACGAGATCCTCACGTACGAAGGCCTCGGGCTTTGCAAAGAGGGTGAAGCCGAGAAGTTCATCGACGAAGGGCAGAACACGTACGGCGGCAAGTACGTGACGAACCCGTCCGGCGGTCTGCTCTCGAAGGGTCACCCGCTCGGCGCCACAGGCCTCGCTCAGTGCACGGAGCTCGTTTGGCAGCTCCGCGGCACTGCGGACAAGCGGCAAGTCAAAGACGCGAAGGTCGCGCTCCAGCACAACCTCGGGCTCGGCGGCGCGTGCGTCGTAACCATGTATCGGCGCGACTAGCGCACCGCCATCGAGCTGAGCTCAACATCGCGAGCGATCGACTCGCTCCGCGAGCCGGGCGGTGCACTAGACGAATCGCTTGGGCTCCGCGCAAACCCCGAATTCGCTCCCGCGAATTCGCTAGTGCACCGAAAGCGTGGGCGCACGATGTCAGTTCGACGGCGGTGCACTAGCTTTACGAACGCCGCGAGCGGTCGTAGTAAATGACGATCGGTGGGGAGTTCGAAATTGAGAGGGCAGATGCTTCGCACGTTCGTCACGAGCGTGCGTGAGCTTCGTGGGCAAGAGATCGCCGATGCGATCATCGATCGCGCACGCCCCGAGATTCGCGACGGGC
>JANYHY010000522.1 GCA_025362165.1 Myxococcales bacterium
GTGTCGAGCCGGGCGGTCCGTTTGGCTCGACACCCGAAGGCGGAGTGAGCCCCCACACGAGCACGCACGCGAACATGAACGGCAACAGCCCGAACCACACCGCCCAGAACACGAGACGCGCCGCGCGCGCACCGAAAGAGGTCTGCGGCTTCGGGATCGCACCGCGCTTTGGAGCCTGATTCTTGCGGTAAACGCCGCCATCCTCCACGGCCTCTTCGCGCTTCTTCTTCTTTTTCTTCGGTGCAGGCTTGTCGTCAACTTCGGCTTCCGCCGCCACCACCGGCTCATCCGTCTTCTCGACGGGCTCGTCCTTCTTCTCGACGGGCTCATCGTCGCCGCTCGTCTGCGGCGCGTCGTCTCCCTCCGTCGGGGACTTCCCGGAGTCGTCGTTTTCTTCGTCGTTGGACAAGGCGTCAGCTCTTCTAGCGCCAAGGGGGCGCGTTCCCAAACCTTTTACGGCGCGTCGCCGATTTGGATCACGTAGCTCACCACGGCAGCGCGATCGTCGAGCGGGTTGTTGGGCGGCGCGACCTGTCCTGCGAACGGCGTGTTGTCGATCACCATGTAGTACGTCCCTGCGGGCACCGGCAGCGTTCGCGTGTACGGCACGCCCGTTTGCAAGACATCACCGACGATCGGCGCGCCCGCGAGCGGCCCGACTTGTCCAAAGTTGAGATAGTAGTCGAGCGACTGTTCGGCTTCGCTCTTGCGCATGAACAGCACGTCCACCGCTTGTATTCCGTCGACCGTGCCGCTCACGTAGAGCGCACGCCCGTTGTCCTCGACGACGATGGGACCGATGAAGTCCCGCTGGTTCTGGTGAACCTCCACGCGCGTGTTCTCGTAGCTGATCTTGCTGGAGCCGTGCACGTCGAACGGGTGCGCGGGGTGCGCGCCTTTCTCGATGACGCCGAGCCCGAAGTCCGCGCTGCCGTTGCTGTCGCGGATCACGGTGAAGCCTTTTTGCAGCTCAGTCGTGACGAGCTGCTTGCCGAAATTGTCGCCGATAGGCGTGAGCTGGTTGACGAAGTTGGCGGCGGGCGACTCGATCACGCGCGTCTGGAAGTTGCTCGACTGGAGCTGACGCGTGCGGAAGTACGCGTACATCGTCGAGCCATCCATCAAGAAGTCTTCGTCGTAGACGACGGCCCCATCCATGCCGAAGCTGATCTTCTTGGAGAGGTTCGTCCACGCGTAGCCGCGCCCGCCAAAAGTCATGAAGATGTCGCCGTTCGGCAGTTGCTTGCTCGTGCAGTTGGCTGGGTAGAAGCGTCCGATGACGGGCTGGTCCTCGTTGAGCTTGAGCGGCGCAGAGTGCTTGACCATCTCCGTGCAGAACTGAGATAGGCCGAACGCGAGCATGTCGCGCCGTAGCGTGCGGTTGGTGGGATCGTTGATGGGCCCAGCAATCACGCCGAGCCCGCTCTGCGCGCACCCAGCACACCCCGAGCCGAAGGACAGCCACACGGCAGCGAGCACGACAAGGTGAGATCTCACGCCGTCGCAAGATAGCTCACTTGTCGTCGCCTAAGGCGAACGACAACAACCAGACGTTCCGCAAGTCCCGCTAAGTCGGAGATACTCACAGGAAGACGGGAAGACGGGAAGGTTGGAGAGATCGTGAGGCGTCTTGGGCCGTTCTTCAGCAGGTCACCAGATATCGCCGCCGCCGAACAATCCCAAAACCTTCCCGTCTTTCCGTCTTCCTGTGAATCTCTTTGGCCGAAACACTACTGGCCGATTGGCTTCCAACAACTCGGCGCCCGCCTCGACTATCATCGCACGATGAGCAAAGGTGGTCGCGCGTGCGTGTTGGGGTCGGGTGCTTGGGGGACGGCGCTCGCGAAGGTCTTGGCGGAGAAGAACGAAGAGGTGTGGATTTGGGGGCGCAACGCAGAGGTCGCCACGCAGATCAACGAGCACCGCGAGAACAAGCGCTATCTCGCGGGCGCCATCTTGCCTGCGTCGCTGCGCGCCACGACTGACATGACAGAGGCGCTCCGTGGCGCGGAGCTCGTGCTGTTCGTGCCACCGAGCCACGCGATGCGTGAAGTATGCAAGCTCGCGGCGCCGTTCATCCCAGAGGGCGCGCCGATCGTGAGCGCTACCAAGGGCATCGAGAACGAGACCCTCATGTTCATGGACCAAGTGATGGAAGACGAGCTGCCGAAGCACGCTCGTCAGCGCATGGCGTTCTTGAGCGGTCCGAGCTTCGCCAAGGAGCTCTCTGCGCATTTGCCAACAGCGGTGGTCATCGCAGCGCATGACGCCAAGATCTGCGACCACGTCATGCGCGCGTTCCACACTCCCTACTTGCGCACGTACGCGAGCGAAGACGTCATCGGAGTCGAGTGTGGTGGCGCGATGAAGAACGTGATCGCGATCGCCGCGGGCGTGCTGGATGGCATGGGCCTCGGCTACAACACACGCGCCGCGCTCATCACGCGCGGCCTCGCGGAGACGGCGCGGCTGTCGATCGCTCGCGGAGGCACGCCGCTCACGCTCGCGGGTTTGGCCGGCATGGGCGATCTGGTGCTCACGTGCACGGGAGAGCTATCGCGCAATCGCACGGTCGGAGTGGAGCTCGGTCGCGGCAAGAAGCTGCCCGAAGTGCTCGCGTCACTCGGTCATGTCGCCGAAGGCGTGAAGACTGCCAAGAGCGCGTACGACTTGTCGAAGAAGCTCGCGGTGGACATGCCCATCACGAGCGAGGTTCATGCGGTTTTGTACGAGGACAAGTCGACCCAACAAGCCGTCATCGATCTGATGGCGAGAGAGCTGGGGCCCGAGTTCGATTTGCCCAAGACGCGAATGCACCACTGAGATACCGTCTCATCCCATGAGCGAGAAAGAAGAGTCGAAGAAGGGCGCGGTCGCCTCCGAGAAGCCCGAGGAAGAGGCTTGGACGGGCATCGCTTCACGCTACCTGGGCACGTCCGAGAGCGTCGTGCTCACGCTGATTGGCGGCGCTCTCGTGCTCGTGGCGGTGCTGTTGCTCTACTCGAGCATGCACGATCTCTACTTGGCGACCATCGGCGGCCCCGAGGTCATCGAGCACAAGGCGATTGAGATCTTGAACACGGTGCTCCTCGTCATGATGACGATGGAGATCGTCTACACGGTGGCGATCTCGCTCAAGAGTCACACGCTCAACGCCGAGCCGTTCTTGATCATCGGCTCCATCGCCGGCATCCGTCGAATGCTCGTCATCACCGCGACATCGACAGAGACGGAGAACGACCCCGCGAAGTTCCGCAACACCCTGGTGGAGCTCGGTTTGCTCGCGATGACCGTCGTCATGATGGCGTTCGCTATTTGGATATTGCGTTATAGCCAGCGCAAGTACGTGGACGTCGAGGGCGCCGCTCCGCCGAAGCACTGAGTCGATCCGTGGCGCTCAGGAGCGGACGTTAGCTCGCGAATACAACGCAGTTCCCGCCTCCGTTCCGATCAGCCAGCCGTCTCCGACCTTGACGATCGCGTGAGCGCGTGGGTCGGGGAGCGCGGCGAACGTGTGGGCGTCGCATTGGGCGCCTGACTGAGTGCCGACGCACAACACACCATCCTGCATCGACACGCTCGAGATCCACTCGCCCGGCAATCCTTGGACCTTGGACCAAGTGCCGTCGCCGTTGACGTGCATGACGCCGTCGCGGAGCGTCGCCATGAACGCGCCGCCAACTCCGTCTCCTGCGACGTCCACAGCCCAGCTCGTAGGCAATCCGCTGAGCTTGTCGTTCGCCGTGAACCTGGATCCGTCGAAGCGAATGAGTCCGCGGTCCTCGCTCGCGAGATAGAGCGACGCGCCGCTCGACGAGATCGCTTGGAGCGATTTGGTGCCGGCGGGTCGCCACCAGCTCGTGTGCGCGTGGACGATCTTCTGATCGATGCGCACCTTCCAGAGCGCCGCGGTCGAGGTCGCGTAGAGCATGCCGGGCTCTTTCGCGAGCATCGCCAAACCGGTCACGCCTTGCGCGCCGACCAAGTCCACGCGCGTCCACGTGCGCGTGTCACGCGTGAAGAACAACCCCTCGTTCGCGGCGACGAACATCGTGTCTCCAGAGACGAGCATGTCGTTGACCATGCGAAATGGAGCGTGCGCGTCCTCTGCGCTCGTCACGTCGTCTGCGCTCGCGCGCCACACTCCATCGGCGAACGTCCCGAGCCAGAGATGACCCTTGTAGGATACAGCCTTCTTCACGAAGCTCCGCGGAGCCTGTTTTTCAGCCGGATCCAACCGCACAGCGCTCGACGGCTCCCCGTTGGAGAGGAACCACACTCCGCTATCACGGGTGCCGATGAACGTCCCTGCGGTCACGACCGCGCGCGCTGTCGCGTGATCATCGCGGAAGATCGGACCGGTCGGGGCGTTCGCGGCGACCGCGATCTGCGCGACGCAAACGAAGTGCCGACGTTGTTGATCGTTGTCGAGCTTGCAGGCGCTCTCCGCGGTGTCGACGATCAGCTCGCCCGCCACGACGCGCACGCCGCGAACGTCAATCGAGTCGAGGCCGGTGGTCGCGTCGAACACTACGCGCTCTCGCGCCTTCTGATCATAGCGAACGAGACCACCGTTGGTCGCGGCCCACACGAAGTCACCTTGTGTAGCGAGCGCGCGAACCTCGCCGCCATGAGCCCACACCGTCGGACCGGTGTGCCTCGCCTCGTGAACTGACGTCGACTGCGGGGCGTTCGTGCCGAGTTCGGTGATTGCCTTTTCGGGTGTGCCCATCGCGAACAGTGTCGCGACGACGATCGCGAAGGAGAGGCGTCTCATTGGATGTCCACTTCGACGATGCGCTCGGCTTCGTTGTGAGCTTTGTCGGCGACGACGACACGCAGAGAGTGGTGACCGCGCGCGAGCGTGATCTTGCCCTCGAACACGCCATTTCCTGAGTCCTTGAGCACGACGCGGTTCGTCGTGTCGAGCTCATCTGCGACGCGCACTTCATCTGCGGCCTCGTCCAGCGTGACGCGCAAGTCAGCGCCCGCCGCGCCAGCCTTCGCGACGACGTCGATCGCTGGCGCCTTGCTGTCGATCGTGTAGTGCACTGAAGTCGCGGTCACGTTGCCGTTCGGGAGCGTGATGACGATGGAGACCTCGTAGTCGCCATCGGGTACGCCTTTGGGCACCAAGAAGCGAGTCGACCAAGCTTCGGAGAAGTCGTCGTACGCGAGGTCTTGCGTCGTGCCGAACGGGAACATCGCGATGACGCGCACGGCGTTGCGCGGCGCATGCACACGCAGCACCGGATCCCCAGGCGGCATGTTCATACGCGAGAGCGCTGCGGCGTCTTTGTGCGAAGCGAGGATCGCCTGTCGCTTGGCGCGCATGGAGCCCACCGCCACCTGCGTCGCGTCGTTCATTTCCTTCTCTGGTACCGCGAGGAATGACGTGTACGGAGTGACGAGCTCGTACGCGAGCCCGAGCTCGATCGCCTCGTTCTTGAGGTCGTCGCTCTCGCCCTTCTGACGCATGTCTTCCATCAAGTCCTCGACGCGAGCGCTCGCCCATGCGCGAGCCACTTGCGGCGCGCTCGTCGTTTGTGAGGGATCGATCGTCGACTCGTAACGAACCGGCGTGCCCTTGTCCTTGCCCTCGAGCACGACCTTGATGGGCCCTTGCGCCGTCACTCGTCCGAACACGCGGATCTCGTCCGACGGAAACAGGTCACCCAACGTGCTTGGGTAAACGCGATCGAGTTGCGCTCCCTCCGCGTGCAGCTTGACGTCCGTGATCGCGGGCTCATCGAGCTGCGACAGCACACGCGGGAACTCGGTCTCCACCGCGTGAACGTCTGCGATGAAGTTGAAGCGGCCGTGCTTCATCTGTGCGAGCCGCGACAGCAGCGCTTTGTCCACGCCAGTGCCGATCCCCACCGTGAACACTCGCGCCGCGCTCTTGTCGTCTGTCGCGACCTTGATGGCTGACGGGCCGTCGGACTCGCCGTCCGTCAAGAAGAGGATGACATCCGGGTGAGCGTCTGCCTTCTGTGACGC
The DNA here is from genome assembly GCA_025362165.1 of Myxococcales bacterium. Classification (GTDB taxonomy): domain Bacteria; phylum Myxococcota_A; class Polyangia; order Polyangiales; family Polyangiaceae; genus JANYHY01. The sequence continues at coordinate 6,001 of JANYHY010000522.1, forward strand.
GAGCGCCTTCTCGAGGGCCTTCGCGATCTCCGTGCCACCGCGCGCGTCGAGCGTGGCGATGTAATCCTTGGCGTCCTTGCGCACTTGATCGGTCACCGGCTTGGGCTGAGACCAGAGCGGCTCGATCTTGTCGTCGAACGCGATCACGTTCACGGAGTCGTCCGCGCCGAGCTTGTCGATGATCGCGACGGCGGCCTTCTTCGCGCTGATCATCGAGTCACCGCCCATGCTGCCCGAGCGGTCGAGCACCAGCGTGACGTCATTGCCGACCTTCGGAGTCGTCGTCGCGGGCGTGGGTGGAGTCGCGAAGCTCGCCGTGAAGAACGCAGGCTGCCCTGGGTCGCGGTGCACTTGCGCAAAGAGCGCGTTGGGCGCGCCGTTGAGCTCGTAGTCCAACACGAGATCATCTGCGCCCGGCTTCTTCGTTTTCACCGCTGCGTGCCAATGCGTCGGAGACGACTGCACGATCTCGAGATCGTGCGACGGGCTCGTGATCGACTTGATGCCGCGAGCGTCCTCGAGATCGATCGCGATCGACGCGTCTGGGCGGGTGACGTGCGCCCGATACTCCACCGGTCCGCCTCGGCGCGTGAGCCAGCGGCTCGTCATCACCTGCACGCGCTTGCGCTCTCCCGGCTCGATGGGAAACACGTGAAAAGAGAACGCACCTTCTCCCGTCTGCTCGAGCAGTCCAGGGTCCCGACGCAGACCGGTGAGCGCGTCGTACACCTGACGAGCGGCCTCACGTTCGAAGACCTCACCGACGATCTTCTGCTCGCCGTTCCAATACGCGAAGCCGGTCGCGGTAGCGCCCTCTCCGACCATCAAATGGTAGTTGCCCTCGAGCCGCGCTTGCGACTCGTTCTGGAACACGTGCGTGTACGTCGCGGCGGCGTGCTCGCCGTCGAGTCGGATCGCGATCTGCTCGCTGAGGAGCGGGAGATGAACCGAAGCACCCTCCTCTGCGTGCGCGTCTAGACCTGCGGCGCGCGGAGCTTCTTGGGCTCTTGCCGGAGTGACGTCGACGGCGAGCGACGCGAGAGTCAGCGCGAGCGCGGCCGCCGCGAGCGTGTGCCTGAGGCGACGCGCGCGTGGGTGCACGGACACGATGGAGGACACCGTCGGTGCGTGAAAGAGGCTGTTTGTAAGGGTCTTGATGAGACGGCGGTTGAGCATGCCGACACACATCGCAACCCGTGCGCCAGTGTCGAGCGCGAATACCGCACACAGCTAGAGCGCCGTCAGTTCGAGGACCAAAGCCCCCGAAGTAGAGTCGGTCGCGACGGAGCCCACAAAGGGACTCGCGCTGAACAAGAGGAACGCGCGCACGATCGCTGGCCTCTGAGGCGCTAAGGGGGATACGTGCACCGCAGGCCTAATCCGACATTGCTCGTGCCGATGTCGTTCCACGTGCGCGCGTCCGCACGTAAGAGGTTGGCGGACGTCGCCCACGACCCGCCGAGCGCTCCTGCGCCCTTGCTCGTCGCGCCGTCGCAGTAGGGATCACGTAGAATCGGCGGCGCCCAACAGGGGTCGGCCTCGGTCGCGTAGCGGTCTCGCGAGTACTCGTTCACGCTTCCTGCGAGGTCGACGATCGCGCTTCCGTCGGCGAGGCGCAATCGATCGATCGCACCCGAACCTACGTTCTCCGGACCACCAATGGGCTTCTTCGCTTTCGAGAGAGACAGGCACTTGTCGGACGCGGAGCTAAACAGGATCCCGTAACCCCGGCGCCCCCAGATCGCGTCGGTGCAGCTTGGCTGGTCGACACCCCAGGGCGAAATGAATTGTCCAAGAGCCGAGCCCGCATAGACGAATTGCGCCTCGGTCACCAGATCGCCTCCAGCGCTCTTGCAGTATGCACGTGCCTGGTCCCACGTGATGCAGTCCATCGGGAGGCCCTCGAAGGCGCCTGCGGTGGGTGTGTACGTGCACCAGTCGTGAATGTCCTTGCCGTCGGTCGACCCATTCCATGCCTGAACGGGTTGGTAGCGTTTGCGGTACTGCGCGACGGTCACTTCAGTCAGGTCCATGAAGAACGGTGAGAGGACGACGAGCCGATGAAATTGCGTGCTTCGCCCAACGATGGGAGTGCCATCTTGCGAGCCGAACCAGAATGCACCGCCGGGCACGCAGGCCGTTCCAGGCGGCGGTGGAGAGCCTTGCGGGCAGCTCACGCGTTCGGCTCCGGGCCAAGTACCCACGCGTGATCGCGTCGGCGCGCCGTGCGTCGCGTCGACGAGCGCGTTCGGGCTCGCCGCGACTCCTGTCGAGTCCGTCGGAAGGAAGATCGTCGTCTCGACCAGACCATTGTCGCTGCTCGCGGGAAGACGCGCCCATACGTCGATCGTGGAGTCCGCATTCGGAACGCCCTGATCGTCCGCGAACCGCCCGACATACATTCTCACTCGCGCCGTGTAGCCCGACACGCCAGGCGGGACGCGTACACCGAAGGAAGCCTTGAGAGTAGCCACGCGATCCGCGTCGAGCGCGAAGTCTCCGCTGCAGCGCTCGCAAGGTGCATCGCCCGGCGGGAAGATCTCGATGCGCGCGCGATCGAAGAGTGGGAGCGGTTGGTGGAGTATGTCTGCGGTCGCCTGGGTCGACGGGAGCGGCGCGTCCGTGTCGAGATAGACGAGCAGCTGCGGCGTCAATGTTATGTTGGGAGAGCACGCGAACGACGCCACGACGGCCACGACGAAGAGCCTCACGGCGCTACCGTCACGCACCGAAAGCCGGTATCGGCGCCACCCTGACCCACTGCGACGACTCCGCGCTTGGCGAGCGTGGTCTCGAGGCTCGTCCCCGTCCAGCTCGCGCCTCGGCTCACGCTGGGGTTCGAGATCTCGCGCTGACAACCCGGTGCGACGACGGGTGCGGCCATCCAGCAGTTCGAGTCGAAGGTCGCGCTCGCGTCCAGCAACACCTCGGCGACGTTACCCTCCAGCCCGACGATCCCGAGCGGAGTCACGTCGAGCTCCGTG
>JANYHY010000567.1 GCA_025362165.1 Myxococcales bacterium
GCTCGGTATAGCTTGCGTTCCACTGCAACGCGACCTCGACGACGATCGACAGACCATTGTCCGAGGGCGTCTCGGCGATGATCTCGATCACCTTCTCGTGGACGGGCTCTTTCGTCTTGTTCAGCAGCGCGACGAACTCGCGGATTCCACCTTTGTATTCGAAGGTTTCGCTGCGACCGCCATCGCGCTCGTCGGTGAGAGTGATCAAGAAACCCGCATTGAGGAAGGAAAGCTCCCTCAATCGACTGGCGAGAATGTCGTATTGAAATTCGGTGGTCGTGAAGATCTGATGATCCGGCCTGAAGGTCATCTTCGTGCCGGTCTTGTCGGTGTCGCCGATGACCTGCACTCCCGTGACGGGCGCGCCGCGTCGGTACTCTTGGAACCAGAGGTGGCCCTCGCGCTTGATCTCGATCTTCAGCCACTCGCTGACGGCGTTGACCGCGGAGACACCTACGCCGTGGAGACCGGCGGACACTTTGTAGCTCGAGTGATCGAACTTGCCGCCCGCGTTGAGCATCGTCATCACGACCTCTGCGGCGCTGATGTCCTTGCCGAGCTTCTTGCTCATCTCGATGTGCTTGCCCGTCGGGATGCCTCGCCCGTTGTCCTCGACGGTCACCGATCCGTCGAAGTGGATGGTGACTTCCATCTTCGAACAGTGCCCACCGAGGTGCTCGTCCACCGCGTTGTCGACCACTTCCCAGACGAGGTGGTGCAGCCCGGAGACGTCGTGCACGTCACCGATGTACATGCCAGGGCGCTTGCGGACGTGCTCGAGGCCTTCGAGCACCGTGATGTTGTCGCTGCCGTAGTCGGAGGGCGGAACGGATTGCGGTCGGTCTTCGGTCACGTCGGTCATGAGGGTCAATCCGCCGAGATCCACGTTTGATTGGAACGTTTGATTTCGGCCATCTACAGCTGGCAGGTTTGGCGATTGTTTGGCGACGCCGAAAGAATAGACTTTCCGGGAGCGCTTCGTACGGTCGGAGTATACTCCTCCGGGTGCCTCGGAGCAACCTAAAACGCGGATAAAGTCTGTGCGATTTCCACGACTTATGCTGCCTCTGCAGTCCGCCCGACTCTGTCGAAAGCCGTACCGGATTCGCTCACGACCTCGTGGCGCGAAGAGCTCCGCCAACAATGACGAAATCGACTCGGGCTCCATCGTCCCATCCGAGGTCTGGAAGGAGGTCCGGCCTCGTGGTGGTCAGGAACACTTGACCGCGCTGCTCGCTCAAGACCCTGAAGAGCGCGGCCGTGCGATCGCGGTCCAGCTCGCTCGAGACATCGTCGAGAAGCAGGATGGGTCGGACCCCGCGAGCCTGCGTGACGACTTCGATCTCGGCGATCTTCAGCGCGAGCACGATCGCGCGGTGCTGACCCTGAGACCCTACACGGCGCGCCGCGTCTCCTCCGAGCGTGACGGCCAGATCATCTCGATGGGGGCCCACGCTCGCCGAGCCTCTCGCGAGATCCCGCGCACGGGATCCTTCGAGCGCGCGACGGTACTCCACAGCGTCCAGCGGGGCGCTCGGAGCGTACGAGAAGCTCGCGGTGAGCTTTGGCCCCGCGATGCGTTGAAAGGCTTCGCGCGCCGCGCCCGCGAGCCGCGTCGAGGCGTCCTGACGAGCTCGCATCACGGCGAGCGCGTGCCCCACCATCACCTCTTCCCACTCTTGCAAGTCGCGCGCTGCGATCCCTCGCGTCTCCAGCGCGCGTTGTCGTTCTTTCTGGGCGCGCGCGTACGATTCGGCTTCGATCAGGGCATGCGCGCCGATGTAGAGCGCGACCCGATCCAACAGCTTTCGACGCTCGGACCCAGGCCCCATCGACACGCCGAGCTCGCTGGGAGAGAACACGACCACCGGCGATCGATAGGCGAACTCGGCGAGCCCCTTGGGTCGAACACCATCCATGCGCACCGATCTACGACCGCCCTGAAGGCCCACGCTCTGCTCGCGCGGCGCGCCGTCGTCCAGCTTGGCTCGCACGCTCACGATGGTCTCCGCAGCGCGCGTTGGCACGAGCTCAGCGAGCTTGCTCGTTCGAAAGCTCCGCGTCGTGGTGACGAGGTAGATCGCCTCGAGCACGCTGGTCTTGCCCTGACCGTTGTCGCCCGCGATGACATTGAAGCGGGGCCCTGGCTCGAGGTCCACAGACTCGAGGTTGCGCAGCGAGCGGACCGAGAGCGAGAGCACCCGCAAGAGGCTCACGCGCGGCTCAGATGCGCATGGGCATGACGACGGCGAGGAACGCCTTCTCGCTGCCCGGTCGCACGACGGCGGGGTCGAGCTCACCGCTCAAGCCCAAGACGATCTCCTCGTCATCCAGGGCACCCAGCACGTCCAAGAAATACTTCGCGTTGAAGCCGATGGTCATCGGCGCGCCCGGGTAATCGACGGGCACTTCATCGGAGCCATCGCCGCTCTCGGGAGACTCGCTGCTGATGCGCATGGTGCCTTGCGAGAGCGAGAGCTTCACGCCGCCCGTGCGTTCGCTCGCAGCGATGGAGACTGCGCGCAGCGCGTCGGCGAACTGCGCTCTAGGCACGCGGACCTTCTTCTCGCTGTTCTGCGGGATGACTTGCGCGTACGGCGGGAATTGCGCGTCGACGAGCTTCACGCTGAAGATCGAGCCGCCCGTCTGGAAAAACGCCGATGATCCGCTCTGCGTGATCTGAACCTGCGCCTTGGAGTCGCGGTTCTCTGCCGTGGTCTCGTCGCAAAGCTTCTTGAGCTCGTGGATCGCTTTGAGCGGAATGAGCATCGTCGCAGACGCCTGGCGACCCTCGAGCTTGACTTCGATCTTCGACAGGCGATGGCCGTCCGTGGTGACCATTCGCACGATGTCGCCGTCCCACTCGAACAAGGCAGAGTTCAGGTGCGCGCGTGTCTCGTCGGTGGAGATCGAGAAGTGCGTTCGCGTGATCAGTTCACTCAACACCGCGACGTCCATGGCCAGCGTGGGTGAGCCCTCTGCGGGGGCTGGAAGCGGCGGAAAGTCCGCGCCAGGAATGCCTCTGAGCGTGTAGCGACGCGCGCTCCCAGCGGCCTTGAGCACGGTGGTCGAGTTGTCTTGCGAGGTGATCTGGATCGACCCCTCCGGCATCATTTTCACGCGGTAGCAGATCCTTGGCGGGCACGGCGACGCTGCCGCCCTTCTTGATCTCGGCGGTGACCTTTCCCGACATCGACAGATAGAGATCGGTCGCTGAGAGCTTGAGCTCGTTGGGCCCGTCGACCGTGAGCAACACGTTCGACAAAACCGGCATCGTGCTCTTCCGCTCGGCCACGCCCTGCATGCGGCTGGCGAGGCGCAAGAACTCCTTTTTTCCAACCAAGAGATCCATCGGTCTGACCCCGTTTATCAGAATCCAAGGCGCAGCGATGGGCATTGTGACCCCACCTCTCCAGCTCGACCAACCGGTCTCCGTTTCAGCCCGGACTACGTAGGAACCCTTAAATATTTAAATGTGGAAGTGTTGTTAGAGCCTGTGGAAACCGGGGAGAACGACGAATCGGGCAAGATTTCCGTGAGAGAAGCCGAGCTCGGGGTGGGGAGAATGGAACCGGTCGACCGGGGACGGGAAGGGACAAGCCGGAGAATCGGGGCGTCCCACACCAACCTTCAACCGCCCACGCACAGCCTCATACGCAGCTTTCCCACACCGCAAATAAACCTTCATCGGGGGTCCTTTCGGTGGTCGCGGAGCTTGAACCAGCCCCGAACGCGTGTCGTGTGGGGGCCATTCCGCTACCCTCGCGCGATGGCGACCATCGCGGCGGCGACGCTCAACATTTGGAACCGAATGGGCGACTGGGAAGCGCGCTTGAAAGTGATCCGCAAGCAGCTCCAGGCGCTCGCGCCAGACGTGCTCGCGCTCCAAGAGGTCATCCGCCTCGAGGGTGAACACGAAGTGAACCAAGCCGAGGACATCGCGCGCGGATTTGGCTACCACATCGCGTTCGGTCGTGGCGTCGACGCGAAGTCTTGGGGTTTGGGGAACGCCGTCCTTAGCAAGTGGCCCATCCTGCGAACGCTGACGTTCAGCCTGCCCGGCACGGACGAAGCGCGTTGCGTGGTGTTCGCCGAGATCGATTCTCCCACGGGAAAGCTGCCGGTTTTCTCCACGCACTTGAACTGGAAGCTGGACGAAGGACACGTTCGCCAGGTCCAAGCGCGGGCGCTCACGAGCTTCGTTCAATCGGTGGCGCCGCTCACGCTGGACGCGCTCCCGCCGATCGTCATGGGTGATTTCAACGCGGAGCCCGACAGCGACGAGATCCGTTTCATGCGCGGGCACGCTTCGCTCGGCGGGCAATGCGTGTACTACGCAGACAGCTTCGCGGTCGCTGGTGACGGCTCGCCCGGCATCACGTTCGCGCGGAGGAACACGAACGCGCTCACGTTGCGCGAGCCGAACCGCCGCATCGACTACGTGTTCGTTCGCGGCCCCGACGAGAAGCAGCGCGGAGAGCCGCTCTCGGCCAGAGTGTGCTTCGACGACCCGATCGACGGAGTATGGGCCAGCGACCACTTCGGCGTCGTGGCGACGATCAGCGCGTGAGCCTGCCGCCGGCCACGCTCGCGTTGCTCGTCACGGCGGCGCTCGGCGCGGGCTTCGTCGATGCGATCGCGGGGGGAGGTGGGCTGCTCACGGTCCCCGCGTTGATGGCCGCGCACCTCCCACCGCAGATGGCGCTCGGCACCAACAAAGGGCAATCGACGTTCGGCGCTGTGAGCTCCGCCGTATCGTTCTGGCGGCGAGGAGCGGTCGATCGCAAGCGAACTCCACGCGCGTTCGTGGGAGGTCTCGTCGGCGCGATCTGCGGAGTCTCTCTGCTCTTGCGCATGCGGCCCGAGCCCCTGCGGCCGATCATCATCGCGCTGCTCGTGGCTGCGGCGGTCTTCGTCGCCGTTCGTCCGCGCGTGGCGGCCGCTGGGCTATCGGCGAACGCGCGACCGTACGCGCTCGCTGCGGTGACGTTCTCGCTCGGGCTCTATGACGGGTTCTTCGGACCGGGCGTTGGGACGATGCTCATCGTCGCGTTCACGATCATCTACGGAGAGTCGATCACCAGCGCATCCGCGAACGCCAAGGTCGTCAACCTCGCATCCAACCTCGCCTCGCTCGCGATCTTCGCGTGGAACGATCGCGTCGTGTGGTCGATCGCGCTCCCCATGGCTGGCGCGAACGCGATCGGCGCATGGCTCGGAGCGCGAATGGCGCTCAAACACGGCGATCGCTACGTGCGTGCGGTGCTTTTCGTCGTGGTGTTCGCGCTCGTCATCAAGCTGAGCGTCGACGCCCTTCGAGCAGGCTGATCAAAAGAGAAATTGAATCAGATCCAAATCGAGCGGAGCGAGCCGCGTAGGACTAATGATGCGCGGTTGGGCTGCGGCGTTCGCGCGGGGAGGCGGTCGCGAGCATGCCGAGCGCTTCGCACACGCGAGGCTCATGGCACGGACCGATCGCGCCGATCGCTCCAGGCCAGCCGACGAAGCTCTTCTTCACGAGCTCCGGATCGCGCACGTCAGGGCCAGACCACGAAGGCGGAGCATGCGGCAGCGTCGCTTCGCGATCGGAGGCCTCGAGATCCATCGCCACGAACGG
>JANYHY010000594.1 GCA_025362165.1 Myxococcales bacterium
CTCCGAGATGGAGGAGGAGCTCTCCACGCTCGCGAACCTCTATGTCGCCAGCTACCAGCTCCACTCGACGCTCAACCTCCGCCGCGTGGTCAAGCACCTCCAAGAGTTGCTGCAGCAGCTCGTCGGAGCGCGCACGCACGCGATTTACATATCGGACCCTAGCGCAAAGGAGCTCGTGCTCGTCGCGAGCGAGGGCATCGATCCGTCGAAGATGGCGCGACTGGCCATCCAACGAGACGAGCTCTCCGCTCCGATGGTCGAGCGCGCGTTCTTGACCGGCGTCGAGATGATCAAGAGCGGTCCGCTCGCGAAAGCTGGCAAGGAAGACCCCGCCGCAGTGGTGCCGATGCGCTTCGACGACCGCATCGTCGGAGTGATCGTCGTCTATTCGGTGTTCGAACAAAAGTCAGCTTTTTTGCCCGTTGATCTCGAGTTGTTCAAGATGCTCTCTGCGCATGCCGCGTGCGCGCTCACTGGCGCGTTCCTGTTCGCCGCTGCCAATGGCGTGCTCCCGCGTCCCTCTGATCTATTGGCGGCCACGCTATGAGGACGAGGGGACGTAACGATGATACGGATAAGGATCTAGGAAACGTTCGATGAGCGCCGAGTTCACATGCCTCGTAGTCGAAGACTCGCCGATGATGCGTCAGCTGTTGGTCTTCGCGCTCTCACGCGTGAAGAACCTGCGCGTCGTGGAGGCCGATGACGGCGTGGACGGGCTGCGCAAGCTCGCCGGCCAGAAGTTCGACCTGATCCTCACCGACATCAACATGCCGATCATGGACGGCCTCAAGCTAGTCAAGCGTGTGCGCAGCGACGCCATGCACAAGGACACGCCCATCATCATCATCACGACCGAGGGCTCTACCGAGGACCGCCAACGCGCGCTGCAGCTCGGCGCGAACGCGTACATCACCAAGCCCATCCAGGCTCCGCAGGTGATCGCGCAGGTGAAGGCTCTCCTCAAGATCGAGGGTTGAAGACTCACGTCAAGATCTGCGGCGTCACCAACGTCCGAGACGCGATGGTCTGCGTGGAGCTTGGCGTCGACGCGATCGGCCTGAATTTCGTGCCCGCGAGCCCTCGGCACGTGGACGTAGAGACAGCCAAGCAGATCTCGCGTGCGGTGGGCTCGCGCGCGTTGGTGGTCGGCGTCGTCGCGAACCTGACCGTGCAGTCCATGAAGTCTCTCGCGAGCGACGCGGGCTTAGGATGCCTCCAACTGCACGGCGACGAGCCCCCGAGCGATCTGTTGCCGCTGCTGCCACACGCCTACAAAGCGCTTCGCGTCGCGGACGCGAGCGACGTCGCGCGAGCCGAGCTGTACGCCGGAGAGTACTTGCTCGCGGACACCAAGTCGGCGACCGCGCTCGGAGGGACTGGTGCGACCTTCGATTGGTCGCTCGTCACGGAGCTGGCAAAGACGCGCAAGCTCACGCTCGCTGGCGGTCTCGTCCCCAGCAACGTGGCGGATGCGATACGTGCAGTGTCCCCGTATTGCGTGGACGCCGCGAGCGGAGTGGAGACGCCCGGCGACCCGCGCAACAAAGACCGTGCGAGACTCGAAGCCTTCCTCGCGAGCGTTCGCTCTGCCTAAAGCGCGGTCTCGCGGATGATCGCGGCGCGCAGATCCTTGGCGTCTTTCGTCTTGGCGAGGAGCTCGTCTGCGGGCGTGAGACCTTGGCTCACGAGCGCGACCAACGGCGCTAAGTGAACGCTCTCGTCCTCGCCCTTGGAGTTCTTCAGAGCGCGACGGCGGAGCCCCTGCACACCGAGATCGACCACACGCTCGGCGACCTTCGCGAGCGCTTGCCCGCGGAACTCCGAGCGCAGCCCATCGCGCCACACGCGCGTGCGAAGCTCGGCGATCTCGTCGTACGTCCAATCCTGCACGAGCGTCTCTGCTTCGGAGAGCGAGCGCGCGTCGTAGTACAGCCCGGCGTAGAGGGCGGGCACCGCGGGCATCAGCGCCTTGCTCTGCGAGTCCGCGCTGCGAATCTCGATCGTTCGCTTCAGCCGCACCTCTGGGAACAGCGTGTTGACGTGCAGCGTCCAGTCGGCCTGCGTCGCCACGTGTCCACCGAAGCCGCTCTTCCAAAAGCTCCGAAACGTCTGACCGGTGTTCGCGACGACCTCATGGTCTCTCTTGAAGAGAAACATGGGCACATCCAGCGCCCACTCGATGTAGTCGTCAAAGCCGCTGTCTTCTGCCCAAATCGACGGAAGGAGGCCTGCGCGATCGTTGTCTACGTCCAGCCAAACTTTCGCTCGAAAGGATACTCCCCCGTGAGGCTTGCCTTCGTAGAACGGGCTGTTGGCGAACATCGCCGCGCACAGCGGCGCGAGCTTCATCCCGAGGCGCACCTTGCGCATCGCGTCTTCTTCGCTCGAAAATCGTAGTTGCCCTGCACCGTGCACGTGCGCAGCATC
>JANYHY010000626.1 GCA_025362165.1 Myxococcales bacterium
TACAAGAGGGCGAGTTCGAGCCCGTTGGTGGCAACACCGTTCGGGCGGACGTGCGCGTCGTCGCCGCGACCAACCGCGACCTGCTCGCAGAGGTGCAGGCGGGCCGCTTCCGCGAGGACCTCTATTATCGCCTCAATGTCATCCAGGTCGTCGCTCCGCCGCTTCGATCGCGCCGAGAGGACATCCCGCTGTTGGTCGATCACTTCCTCGGCATGTACGCGGCGAAGAATCAGAAGCCACGCATGACTCCGACTCGCGGCGCGATGGAGCGTTTGCTCGACTACGCATGGCCCGGCAACGTGCGCGAGCTTGAGAACGTCGTCGAGCGCGCAGTGGTGCTGTCACGCGGCGACGCGCTCACGGAGCTGGACCTTCCCGACGCGATCGCGCAGGCGACACCGCAGGCGAAGGGCGCATTGACCTTCGAGGTCGGCACGACGTTGGACGACATCGAGCTACGCGTGATCAAAGAGACGCTCCGCCATGCGAAGGGCGACAAAGTGCTCGCCGCACAGCTCCTCGGCATCTCGACGCGCACGATCTATCGCAAGCTCGACGGCATCGCAGATCCCGAACCTAGATAACCCATTAGGGCTAGCGCGTTCTGGATGCCCACTCGCGGATCCTGTCCAGCTCGGTTTGGTTCAGGTCGAACGCGCGCGCGACGAGCTCATCCAAGCGCATTTGGTCCGCTGCGTTCGCACCATCGTTAGCCTTGGAGAGCTCGGCTCCGAAGGACGCAAGCTCAGAGATGATCGACTGGGGCGGGGCGGGCAACACTCGCAAGTGGCCTATCTTGACTTGAGGCATTCCTTGTCGCGCGTCGCGATGTCGCGCGTAATGGCAATATCGAATCGGATTCGAGTTGAGCCACGCGACGAGCGCCTCGGCCGGTAAATCGGTATCCGCGAAGCCGGCCAATATCGAATTACGAAATCCGAGTCCGTCCGAAAGGCATGCGATAGGGAAGCGCGCGGTCTGACGGATCAGCACGCGCACTTGCTCGAACGACTCAGCAGGCCGAAGCCGCCCTACGAACCAGCTCGGAGCCGCCCAAGCGCGCGGCGTGCCGCGACGGAACGCGCTGATGTCACTGCCCGTACGCAGCGCGATGGTGTGCGTCTCGTCGGGAGCGTCGCGCAGGTGCGCCTTGTCGTCTCCGAACGACTGCAATCCGCGCTCGCCGAACAACCGAGGAGACAACGGCGGTCCCGCGAGCTTTTGGAGAATGCGCGCGGCGACCTCGTCCAGGTCGGGTCGCTCCATGGGCCACCGCGCGTCCGAGCCCTCGGCGAGCGCCTGGCGACGAGTGGAGAGGAGCGCCATGCACGGCTGAAACACGCCTTCGAACGAGTCTCCCAGATCGGGCAGCGCGTCGTCGCAAACACAATATCGATCGTGCGATAGTCGAGTAGGCGCATAACCGCTTTGCTCGGACATGGAGCTCGGTAGAAGGAGGCCGAGCCTTCCGCCTGGCGCCAGGAGCGAGGCGCTTCGCTCCAAGAACACTCCCTGCAAATTGCGATATCCAGAGAAAGATGGATATCGGCTCATCAAAGTACGTTTGTGCTCGGGCGTGATGGGCTGCGCTGCGCGACCCACGAACGAGATCCACGGCGGGTTGCCGACGAACGCGTCGAATCCGCCGCGCTGATCGAAGACGTCCGCGAACGTGGCGCGCCAATCGAGAGACTCGTCGAGCAATGCGTCGCCCACGGCGATGGCAGCTTCGGGCAAGAGCGCATCGTGCGCGATGAAGAGCGCAGCGCGCGTGAGATCCGCCGCAACTGGATCGAGATCCACACCGCGCAAGCAGCGCTCGGCGACGAGCTTCGCGCAATTGGCTGGAGCCTTCCGACCGGCGCGATCATGGGCAGATCGCAGGACCTCGGCGAGCGCGCGCGCGGCCGACAACAAGAACGCTCCGCCGCCCACGGCGGGATCACAGACGCGCAAAGAGAGCACGTCTTCGGGCGTCTTCATGCGATCACCCAAGGGTCCAAGAGTCAGCGACGCGACACGATCGGCGATCGCGGCTGGCGTGTAGTGTGACCCCGCACGCTTGCGCGCGAGTGACGGCGCGAGCTTCATGTTGTCGTCCACACGCACGGTGCAGAGGCTCTCGTAGAGCGTCCCTAGGCGCTCTGCGTCGATGTGGAGTCCAAGCGCATCCCATGCTCGTCCCAGCGCTTCGTCCGTGGTGTGCAGCGCGAACGCCGTCGAGATCCCAGCGCGCAGCGTGGGACCCAAGCAAGGAGTCGCAAGGAGCGACTTCCAAGTAGGGACCGTCACGCGCCCGCACGCGCGCACGATCGCGAAGCCAAGCACCAGCGACACCAACGCGCCGTGCAGGTCGACGTGTACTTGCGGGCGACGCGTTCCGTCAGCGAGCGCTGCGAGCGCGGCGGTCGAGCGATCGGACAAACTCGGCGGAGACATGACGTCGCGCCGAAGCTACCATCTCCGAGCCGAGGAGCACGACGATGACCGATTCGACGATTGCCGATTCGACAGAGCGCTTCGGAGATCGCGTGCGGGACTATGTGCTCTACCGCCCGCGCTATCCGAAGGAGCTCATCGCCGCGCTAGAGCGAGAGGGCCTGACGCGAAGCGCGCCTGTCGCGGACCTCGGCTCGGGGACGGGCATCTCTGCGCGTCTGTTGCTCGACGCAGGGTACGAGGTGTTCGCGGTCGAGCCGAACGGCCCGATGCGCGCCGCAGCCGAGGAAGAGCTCGCAACCTCTCCGCGGTTTCACTCCGTGAACGGCACCGCGGAGGCGACGACGCTCGCCGATCGCTCGGTCGGAGCCATCTTCGCCGCGCAAGCGTTTCATTGGTTCGATCCACCGCGAGCGCTCGCGGAGATGAGACGAATCCTCCGCGCGCCGGGCGTCGTAGCGCTCGTGTGGAACGATCGACGCACTGGCACTGCCTTCCTGGACGCCTACGAACGCGCCCTGTTCGAGCATGGTCTCGACTATGGATCAGTGCGCCACCAAGACACTGCGAGCCCGCAGAAGATCGCGAGCTTCTTCGGCGCGATCCCTTTCATGTGCGTCACGCTCCCCAACGAGCAGCGCCTCGATCGCGCTGGTTTATGCGGGCGCGCTCTCTCATCGTCGTATGTCCCACAAAAGGGTCACCCCAAACACGAGGCGATGATGCACGCGCTGGGGGAGCTCTTCGATCGACACCAAACGGACGGTCACGTCACGTTCGATTACGACACGCGCGCTTACGTGGCGAAGATCCCACTCTAGAGAATTGAGGCTCTTCTCAGGGATGCGGCGGCGAGATCGATCGCGGAGAGAGGCGGTGACTCGCCCGTGATGCAGCTGACGAACACCCACGCGCGGTCGCCTCGGCGCACGTGTCCTACGAGCCAGCGCACGTGCGCGCCCATTCCCGTCTTCGCGCTGACGACGGTGTCTTCGGGCCACGGCGCGTCGAACGCATGCTCGCCCATCGCATTGACCACTACGCCTCTTGGCTGAACGAGGATCTCGCGAACGGCGCGCATCGCCGACGCGCTCGTCGGCAATTGGTCTCGATAGAGATTGATCAAGAACGTCTGTTGCTCGTCGGGTGAGATCTTCAAAGACTCCTCGAGCCAGAACGTCGTCAACCCACTGGAGATGTCTTGGTCGCCGTAGTGGAAGCGCGCGAGGTAGTCGCGCTCGCGCTCTAAACCAAGTAGCGAAGCGACTCGTTGGAAATACCAGACTACCGAATAGCGAATCGCGGTCTTCAACGAGTGGTCGCGCTTCCACGTGTCGGGGACGTCCGTGGCGAGCTCGGCGGGCGGCGAAAGGGTCACGTCGGCGTCCGCGAGCACGCCCGAATCGAGCGCCGCGAGCGCGTGCGGGATCTTGAACGTCGACGCTGGAGTGACGCGCGTCGCGCAGGCGTCGCCCTCGCGGACGAGCTGGCCACGATCGAGATCGTAGAGCAGAAAACACGTATGGCGGACCTCCGGCTGCGGCGCCTTCACGGTCGAAGCGCACGCGATCACGCACAGCGCCAGCGCTTTGGGGAAGTTGCGCACGGCCGAGAGCGTAAACCCTTTTGATGAAGCTCGTGTGTTTGGCGTGCGCTGCGGGTGTGTCGCTCGCCGCGCCCGCGAGCGCCGAGCTGGAGCCCGTGTTCGCGCTCAACGTGTCCATCGCGCCGACCGCAGAGGGCGCCCCCGTGCGCTCCGAAGATTGGGTGTATGAGCGCCTCGACTTGGCCGAGCGTGTCTTTTCGACCATGAAGGTGCATTTTCATATTTGGCATTGGCGCACGCTCGCCCGAGACCTCGCGCGCATCGAAGATCCAAGAGAGCGCGATCGGTTCGCGTCGCTCGTCGTGCCCACGGAGATCAACGTGTTCGTGGTGGAGTCTCTCCGCGACAACGAGGTGAAGGATCTCTATCGAATGGGAGTGACATGGGACTCGCACACGACGCCGAGCGCGCGCTTCATCATCTTGTCTGCAGATTGTGTGCGTTCGTCGCTCGCGCACGAACTAGGCCATTTCATGGGTATACAGCCCCATTCGAGCGTGAAGAACAACCTCATGGGCTATGACCGCGACGACGCGCTCGTGTTCTTGGATCCGGCGCAACAGGCGCTCGTGGTCGCGCGCGCATACGCTCTTCGTACGAGCGGCGCGCTCTTCACGTTCGGCTGGTTCGTCCAATTGATGCCGCATACGGCGGACATCAACGGCCTTCGGCGTAGCGGAGGTGCCGTTGGCACGCCCCAATCATTCGTCAAATCATCAGGGCAAGATCCGGCACCACTTTGAGCGTGGGCTCCGTGCGCTCTTGGACGTCTCGCGCAGACAGACCGGGCGCGACCTCTTTGAGCACGAGGCCGTCACTCGTCACGTCGATCGTCGCGAGCTCCGTGATGATTCGGTGAACGACGCGACGACCCGTCAATGGCAAGTTGCACTCTTTGAGGATCTTGGGCGCTCCGTCTTTGGCGGCGTGCTCCATGATCACCACCACGCGACGCGCGCTCGCGACGAGATCCATCGCGCCGCCCATGCCCTTGACCATCTTGCCGGGGATCATCCAATTAGCGAGATCGCCATATTCGGAGACCTGCATCGCTCCGAGGATCGCGAGATCGATGTGACCCCCGCGGATCATCTCGAAGCTCTGAGCGCTCGAGAAAATGGCCGATCCGGGCAACATGGTGACGGTCTCCTTGCCGGCGTTGATGAGGTCCGCGTCTTCGGTGCCCTCTACCGGATAAGGACCAATGCCAAGTAGGCCATTCTCGCTTTGCAAGACGACCTCCACTCCGGCTGGGATGTAATTGGCCACTAGCGTGGGCATGCCAATTCCCAAGTTCACGTAATATCCATCACGCAGCTCTTTGGCAGCGCGCTGGGCGATCTGCTCGCGGGAGAGTCCCTTGGCCGGGTTGCTCATGACGCCTTCCTCGTGGTGCGGCGCTCGATGCGCTTCTCGTAATTCGTGCCTTTGACGACGCGGTGCACGAAGATGCCTGGCGTATGAATCTCCGCAGGTGAGAGCGCGCCGACCTCCACGATCTCTTCGACCTCCGCGATCGTGATCTTCGCGGCAGCTGCGCACATGGGGTTGAAGTTCATCGCGGTGTGTCGATAGACCAAGTTGCCGAAGCGGTCGGCCTTCCACGCTTTGACGATCGCGAAGTCCCCAGTGATCGCGGGCTCGAGCACGTGCGGGCGCCCGTTGAAGTCGCGCGTCTCTTTCTTCTCGCTGTATTTTGCGACAGCGCCTCCGCCGGCCACATAAAGAAGTGGCAGGCCACCGTCGCTCACCGCGGTGCCGGCGCCCGTGGGCGTGAAGAAGGCGGGGATGCCTGCTCCGCCCGCGCGGAGTCGCTCGGCGAGTGTGCCTTGAGGCACGAGCTCCACCTCGAGCTCACCTTGCAGATACTGCCGCTCGAACTCTTTGTTCTCGCCGACGTAGCTGCTCATCATCTTCTTGATTAGTTTTTTCCGGAGCAAAATGCCCAGTCCAAAATCGTCGACTCCGCAGTTGTTGGAGACGACGGTGAGGTCCGTTGGAGCGAGCTCTGCGATCGCGCGAATGCAGTTCTCCGGGATGCCGCAGAGCCCGAACCCGCCTGCGAGGATCGTCGCGCCGCTCTTGATGTCCGCGCACGCCTCTCGCGCTGTCTTGATGACCTTATCCATGGTGCGCCGCACGCTAGCAAGGCGCAGCACGCCGCGGAAGGCGATCGGCTAGCATTCAGCTCATGCGACGAGCGCTGATGCTTTCCTCTCTCTTCTGGATGTTCTCTTGTTCTTCGAGCGACACGACGACGTCTGCGCCAGACGCCGGGGATCCTTCGGACCTCGCGGTGCCTCCGAGGAGCTGCTCGCTCACGTGTCCGAGCGCGGCTTGCGCGGAGTCCACGACGCCCTATTCGTGTCCTGCGCTCGGTGATTGGAGATCGATCCCGCACGACGTCTCGTGTCCAAAGTGGGACGGCGCGACGTTCAATGCCGTGCCGAGCAAGTGCACTGTGAGCGCGCCATCGGCGGACGCGATCAAGCTCACCGGGGCAGATCCGGACGACCCGAAGACGACGATCTTGCCAGACGGGCGTCGCAGCAAGAGCGCAGGCGTGGAGTGGCTGTTCGACGAAGCAGACTTGAACGCGGGCTTGCCCGTGCGCGTCCTTCCAGTCCCGGGTTCGGCCCTCGCGCTCGTCGTCGATGCAGGCTACGGGACGCACTCGGTGCGATTGGTTGACACGGCAATGATCGCCAGTGGCAAGTCGCCAGTCGTGGCCGTCGTGAAGTTCCCAGCGCCTCAGATGCTCTGGCAGGGGATCGCCGTCGCAGGACCCGATCTCGTGCTCGTAGCGACCAATGACGGCGTCGTGCAGGCGTTGAAGCTGGATGTTGCGGCCAAGGCGCTCGTGCGAGACGACTCGCGCAACATCACGCTGCCGGCCTCTGTCGACGACACCAACGCAAAGGCGAACT
>JANYHY010000630.1 GCA_025362165.1 Myxococcales bacterium
AACAAGAGCGTGTTGTTCGGAAAGAAGACGACGTGTCTGCCCAAATACATGGAGCAGACTGCGTACTATCTGACTGCATGGAAATTGGGTCGCTACTACCGGACCTATGACGCCTATGTCGAAGAAGAAGTGCGCGATGCATTGGCGAGCCCGAGCGACTTTTTGCGTGGACCGCGCGAGCTCACCGCGCGCGGCACGATGACCAACGATGCTCCCGCGTTCGTCGTAGAGGACGGCAATTATGTCTCCGCGCGCTGGCCAGGAGACGCCTATCTGTTCGCCAAGAAGCTGCTCGCTCGCCTTTGACGGCTAGAGCGCGGGCGGGATGCCGAGAGCCGAGCGAATGGCGTTCGCGCGAACGAGGACCAGCGCGCGCATCTGCCTGAAGCGCTCGTCCGTGCGGTACGACAGGAACAGCGAGCACTTGTCGAACCACTCGAGATCGAAGAGCCCGTTGTCCACCGCGCTCTTCAGAGCGGCGAGCGCCCCCTGCTCGTCTCCGACCGAAGCCGAGACCTCCGCGGCGATCTGGTAGAACGTGGCGCGGCCGCGATCCGTCTTCGGGATCATCTGGGTCATCTGAATGAACACGTCGTGCACGACCGGCCCGACCACGCCGCGTATCAGCGTGTCGCAGAGCATGACGAGCATAGGCTTGAGCATGAACTCGGACTTGTTGGCGTCGGCGAGCACCGCCTCTACGTGCTTGCGATCTTGCCTCCAGGCGGCCATTCGCACTCGACCGATCCAGTGCACGTTCTCGTCAGAGCCCTCGCGGCGGGGCTTGGTGGTCCATTCGTCGGCGAGCGTCCAATCGCCGTCGAGCGCGTACAAGCGCGCGATGAGGTAGTGCAGGTACGCGAACCTCGGCTCGAGGCTGAGCGCCCGCTGCGCTCGAGAGATCGCGAAGCTCGCCGGGCCCGTCTCACACACCAGCATGGCGACGCGCTCGGCGACGTCCGGTAAGAGTGGAGCGCGCGCTGCAGCTTGCCCCATGAACTTCGCGGACAGCTCGATCCTGTTGGCGTGCAGCTCGACGGCGGACATCGCGATCAGCGCTTCGCCAGCGTCTGGCGCCACCTGCAGCGCCTTCTCCGCGATCGCGCGCGCGTCTGCCAACTTTCTGTCTCCCGCGACGGGCATGCTCAACAGCCGCGAGATCGCGAGCGCGTAGCCTGCGAGGATCATAGGGTCCTCCGGGGCGCGCAAATGAGCTTGCTCGAAGAGGTCGACGGACCTCAGGATCGACGCCGGGCCGAACTTCATGAACTCGTGGCGAGCCCGCAAATATAGGTCGATCGCCTCCGCGTCCGAGATCGGCGCGCGCGTGGGCTGCTGCTGCACGGTGAGCGCGGTCGCGATCGCGCGCGCCGCGTCGTCGCCGATCTTGAGCACGTCCGCGCGTGTGCCGTCCCAACGCTGCGCCCAGATTTGGAAGCCATCACTCACGGACAACAAGCGCGAAGAGACACGTAGCTGATCGTTGGCGCGAACCCTCACGCTTCCCTCGACGACCACCTGCACACCGAGTTCGCGACCCACGTCTCGTGCGTCGCGCGTCGTACCCTGCAAGTGCGCGACAGCGCTTCGCGGGCGCACGCGCAGGCCACTGGTCATGGAGAGCGTATCGATCAGATCGTCGGTGAGACCCTCCACCAAGTAGTCCTCGGCACCGCCGTTCTGGAAGGGAAGCACAGCCACGGTCTTGAGCGTCGCGGCAGGCGTGTCATTGATGCGTACGGGCACGATGCTGGGCGCGGACCGCGCGGCGGGTAGCGTGACGGTCGCGATCTTCGTAGCCACGTCTTCCACGGTCTGCGGACGATCCTCTGGTCTGCGTGCCATGCAGCGCATCACGAGGTTGGCGACGACGTCCGGGATGTCCGCGCGGATCTTCTGCGGATCCGGCGGCGGTTGCGTGAGGCGTGCGGCAGCGATCGCGAAGATCGTTTCGCCCTTCCATGGCTGCTCGCCCGTCAACAACTCGAACATCATCGCGCCAAGCGCGTAGATATCGGCGCGTCCATCGATGTCGGGCTTCGCCTCGATCTGCTCTGGCGCCATGTACGCAGGCGTGCCGACCGCGCCTCCGAGCGTGCGCAGAGCATTACCTTCAGCCGCGGCGCGCGCGATCCCAAAATCGGTGATGACAGCTCGACCGTTCGGCGTGAGGATCACGTTGTCGGGCTTCAAATCACGATGGATCACGCCTGCCGCGTGGGCCGCCGCGAGCGCCGAGCAGATCTGCATCGCGATGTCCGAGAAGCGCGTGAACGAGAGCCCGCCATTCGCCGCGATCGTCGCCGCGAGCGACTCACCTGGGACGAGCTCCATCGTGATGAAGCGCTCGCCTTCGTGCTCACCCAGATCGAACGTGCGCGCGACCCCTGTGTGCGTGACCTTGCGCGCGAGCTTCACCTCTTGGCGAAAGCGCGTGAGCATCTGTTGGTCGGCGCCCAAGTCTCGCCGCAGCACCTTCACCGCGACGAGCTCATCGAGCTCCGTGTCGCGAGCGCGATAGACCGAGCCCATACCGCCGACGCCGATCAGGCCCAGCAGCTCGTACCGGCCCGCGAGTTTGCCGGCGCCGATGGGCCTCAGCGACGAGCTGTGAGTGTCCGCCGGCGTGGCAGACACGACGGTCTCCGCGAGGCGGGGCGAGTCGTCAGACATTTATCGATACAGCTTACCGTCTTTGGCGAGACACCGCCTTCTCTGCAATCAAGCCTCGCCTCCTGCAGCTCAGGCAAAGCAACAAGCCAACCGCCTAGAGCTTGCCGCCTTTACTGAGGCACGCTTTCTTGAGCGTGTCGTACTCGGCTTGCCTGCCGTTCGCGAGCATCACCTTCGCGGCGTCACACTCTGGTGGGTTCACACCAGAGGGCGTGGACGCTGAGTTCGACCCAGCCGGTTTGATCGTGACCACTGGC
Organism: Myxococcales bacterium; assembly: GCA_025362165.1. Classification (GTDB taxonomy): domain Bacteria; phylum Myxococcota_A; class Polyangia; order Polyangiales; family Polyangiaceae; genus JANYHY01. Next base: position 2,931 of record JANYHY010000630.1, read on the forward strand.
ATAGGGGGCGGCTTGGTTGGCGCGAGAGTCGCGAGAGGCGGCGCGGTGTCGTCCGCGGCGACCGTGGCGGGGGCTGTCGGCTTGATCGTCGCGGCGGTCGTGACGCCTGCATCGGGGATCACCATGTCGACCTTCTTCTTGCAGCCCACGCTCGACGCCAACATCAACGCGACCATGACGACGGTTCCACTGATCTTCACAGGTGTCCTCCCTTCGAGAGGCACGCGGCCTTGAGCGTCTCGAACTCGGCCTTTCGACCGTTCGCCAACATCACCTTCGCCGCGTCACACTCGTCTGGGTTCTTGGTCGGCGTTGTCACTGTCGCGCTCGGATGTGTCGTGCCGGTCGCCACCGCGCCGGCGTCCTTGTGAACGGTGGGCGTAACGGTTGGCGGTGGTTTGGTGGTGTTGAGCGGCGCCAATGTGCCCGTGTCGATGGTCGTCGTGCCGGAGCCAGTGTCGATCACGGTTGGCGGAGTCGTCACCGTGACAGTCGGCGTGTTGGTCGCGACGACAGGCTTCTTGCCGCCTCCACCCGAGCTCACGAAGTACGCGATGACCGCGCCCACGCTGAGCACTCCAATGATGCCGATGATCGCGATCAGCGCACCCTTTCCACCCCCTTGTTGTTGCTGGGGCGGAGCCGCCATCATCGGCGCAGGAGTCGCTTGAGGGAACGCGTTCGGCGTGTATGCGTGACTCCCTCCCGGCGGAGTCCCCGCGCCTGGGGCTTGCTGCTGCATACCACCGTAGCCCTGATTTTGCGGTGGTCCGCCCATCGGCGCGCCCATCTCGGTCTTCACGCGCTGCCCGCCTGACGGCTCCGGCATCGTCCCCATCGGCATCTGCGCGGTGCCCGAGACCGGCGGGTGCAGCACGTCGAGTTGGTCACCCGCGAACGCATGATAAAACTCGCTCACGTTCGACCACCGCGCGTTCGGATCTTTCTCGAGCGCCTTGGTGATCGCTTGCTTCATCGCGGGCGGGATGTTCGCGCCCTGCGGAGTCGCGTCGAGCGAGATCGGCTGCGCTGTCATGTGCGCAGTGGCCCACTCCCATGCGGTGTTGCCGCTGAACGGCAATCGTCCCGTGAGCATCTCGTACGCCATCACGCCGAGCGAGTAGATGTCACTGCGCTTGTCGATCGGTTTCCCAGTGAACTGCTCCGGGCTCATGTAAGGCGGAGTGCCGAGCACCATGCCTTGTTGCGTGAGCTTCTTCTCTTCCGTGTCCACCTCGGTGGAGCGCTTCGCGATCCCGAAGTCGAGCACCTCGACCCAATCCTTCTGTCCCGCCTTGTCGCAGAGCACGACGTTGTCGGGCTTCAAGTCACGATGCACGATGCCCAAGCCGTGCGCCTCCTCGAGCGATCCCGTCACCTGCTCGAGGATCCTGCGCACGCGCAATGGCTGCATCGGGCCGTCTTTTTCAAGCCAATCGGCGACGCTGCGACCCTGAACATACTCCATCACGATGTAGAGTTGCCCGCCGTCCGTCTTGCCGAAGTCGAACACTTGGATCGTATTGGGGTGTTGCAGCGACGCGACCGTGCCGACCTCGCGCTCGAAGCGCGCCAGGATCTTCGGATCATGCGACAGGTGC
>JANYHY010000672.1 GCA_025362165.1 Myxococcales bacterium
CACGGACCGACCAGCCGCAGCTAAGAAGCGCGCGAAGAGAGCCAAGCGGACGGCGCGGTGGGCTGCAAAACCGAAGGCGAGCAAGCACGCTCGGGCAACAGGAACAAACAACTCAAGAGGGCCGCGACTAACTTAACTAACAAGAAGCCTCGGGCGAAGAAGCGGGCAGGGGGAATGTGTTGGGGATTTAGCCGCGTTGGGATGAGCGTGGTAACAATTGGTCGGACGATGGCTGCTCGCGCGCCTATGCAGGTGCATATCCCTCGCCCCGAAGCCGATAGGCCCAGCTGGGTTCGTATTGGCATCATTGCCGTGATTGGCTTTGCGGTTGGAGTTGCTTGGCCGCGGATCGCTGGAGTGCGTCTCGGTCCTAGCGCTCCCGTGAAAGAGGTCGCCGCGCCTGCGGACAGTGCGTCGGCACCCGTGACAACGGCGCTGCCCGTCGTGTCCGCGCCGCCCTCTGTCGCGCCTGTCGCGGTTGTCGTCGCGCCGCCGGTGGTCACTGTCACGCGAGGATCGATCGTGTCTTGCAAGACGGACGGGGGCGATTCGCTCAAGGGAAAAGACTGCGGCAAGCTCACCGGGTTCGACGGCATCGCGCAAGCGCGCATTCGCAAGATCTCCGCGAGCCCCGCCGCGCAGGACAACGAGGGAAAGCTCACGGTGCTCGTGACGCTCGATTTCGGCACAAACAAGGTCGTTTACGTCGACGTACCCAAGTCGAGCACGGTGAAGAACCCCGAAGCGTTCAAGTCGTTGCTCACCTCGCAGTTCCAAGGCGTGAGCTTGGGCACGGTGGATCACGATCAGCCGCGCGTCACGATGAGCTACGCAGCCACGCTCGCGCCTGCTTCGGGATCCGCAACACCCGCGACTCCGAACACAGGCACGAGCACGCCGCAGACCACGCCCGCGACTCCGACCGCCGATGAAGGCTCCGCGACCATCGTTTGGGATGTCGCCATCGTACGCGACACCCCTCACACCGGAGCGGTCGTAGCGCGCTTGCCGCGAGGCACGAAGGTCAAGCTAGGCGACAACACCGGCGGCTGGTTCAAGATCAAATACGGAGCCAATTTCACGAGCGAAGGCTTCCTGTACCGAGGCGCCGTAGGCAAATAGATCACCAGGCTCCTAGTCGTCTGTGTTGGTTGGGAAAGGGACGACCTTCGCACGGCCGTCTTCTCCGACGCCGAGCAGCTGCTCTACTTTGTGCTGTGCGAGGTCGAGCTTGGTCTGTGTGAGCTTGGAGAGCTTCACACCCTCTTCGAAGAGAGTCAGGGACTCCTCGAGTGGCAGGTCTCCGTCCTCGAGCCGCTCGACGATCTCGCCGAGACGCGACATCGCCTGCTCGAACGTTCGCTCTCCCACCAGCTCCTGCCCGGGCGGCGTCTTGCCTGACATGCGCGGAGACTGCCTCTAAGGCACGCGGGGCGCAAGCACGAGACGACCTTCGCCAGGCGGGACCGACAGCACGAGCGCGAATCCGTCTTCGTCGAAGGCGAACGGGATCGCTGCGGAGTCGGCGCCGATATAGGAGCCCGTGAGGTCCTTCGGCATCGGCGCGTCTGGCGGCGCGATCACGCGAATCCACGCGCACTCACGGACCACAGGAGCGGGGCTCGGAGGCAGGCCCGCCAACGCGCGGCGCGCGATCAAGCGGACGAGGGCGTCCGGATCGAGCGTGCTTGCCGTGCGGAGCACCCACGCGCGTGACGGTGAGCTTGCGTCTGCTTGCCGCGTGGCGAGCGCGAGAGTGATCTCGCGGCGCACCTTGCTGTCCACCTCGTAGCGATACGCGTTCGCGAGCATTCCGCTCGCGTCCGTCGCCGGTCCCATCCCAAGCCCGCGCGCGACGTGCGCTCGCGTGGTTGGATCTCTCGACGCGAGCAGATCGCTCACCTTGTCGCGCAGCGCTTCGTCCTCCAACCGTGTGCGCGCGGCGAGCGCAAGCGCGGCCACTGGTGCGTCCGGCCCACCGGCCTCCGCGCGATCGACGAGGGTCAGCGTCGGGACGAGCGAGCTTGGGTCTCCGCTCGCGAGCGCGCTCGCCAGCACGATCCGCGTCGCGTCGTCCTTCTCGTTGGCGAGCGCCCCGAGCAGCTTCTTGTCAGTGTCCGCGCTCGGGTTCGCGCGCGCGCCCATCGCAGCCATCCTGCGTACGTGAACGTCGGCGTCCGCGAGGCCAGCATCCAAGCGACTCGGATCTGCAGACACCATCGCGAACGTTCCCAGCGCGCGATCACGAGGATCCTTGCCGTGCGAGAGAGTGTTCGCGAGCTCGTCCATGACGGCGCTCCGCTCTCCGCGCGTGATCCGTCGAAGCACGTAAGCGCGCAGCGCGAGCCGCTTGTCGGTCATCTTCTCGATCGCGGCCATCGCGTTCGGGTTCGGCGACCTCGCGATCGCCTGCGCCGCCGCGGGACCAAGTCGAGGGTCACCGAGCAGCGCGGCGAGCGCCGTCAGCGCCTCATCTGTGCTCCCTCGGCCGAGCGCGGCGACAACCGACTCTCGAAACGTCGGGTCGCTGAACGTACCGACGAGCTTCGCGAGCGCGCCGGAGATATCGCCGCTCGCGCACGGGCGGTTCGCGCATGCGCCCTGCACACGATCGGCGAGACGAACGCCGTCAGCGAGCGTCGCGTTGTCTCGAAGCAGGTTCGCCACAGCGCTGTACCGGGCAGGCGCGTCGAGCAGCGTGAGCGCTTCGGCGGCAGCGATGCGCACCTTGGAGTCCGGGTCTGCGGGTGTCTTCTTGTCGTCGAGCCCGAGCAACCGCTTGGCGAGCTCCGTGGCGCGCTGGTCTCCCGCCTGCGCTAGTCCACGCAGCGCGACCTGTCGCGTTGCCACGTCACCCGGAGAGCCGGCGACGGACAAGAGCGAGTCGAGCAGTCGCAGATCGCCGCTCTCCGCGTAGAGCCACGCGCTCGTCGGTGACGTGGGGTTCTCGAGCTTCGCGGTGAACGGACTCACTCCATACGCAAGCAGCGCGTTCGCGGCGGCGACTTGCCCGATTCCACCCTGGCGCGTGAGCTTGATGAGCTCGTCGATCGCCTTGCTGTCTCCAGACGAGGCGATCGCGAGCGCCGCCGTGTTGCGCGCGAGCTCCAGCTTCGCGACCGCGT
>JANYHY010000690.1 GCA_025362165.1 Myxococcales bacterium
GGGCCGTTGGTTCTCGGTCTTGATCTTGTCGAGCGAGTGGCGAAGGTAGATCGCGCAGCGAAGAGCCATGCCGGAACTACAGCGGCCAACGCTTTCGGATCAACCGAGGCGTGCTCCATTCGGTCGATTTCGTCACACGAAATCCGACTCTGTAGGTGCGCGGAAGGATTCGGCCCGAGATCGCGTCCAGGAGTGGCGATTTCGGATCACGCTCCGCGAAGCCCGTCGCATCGCTCCAAACCCCGCCACGGCCCGGCTACGCTCTCGGTGGTGGCACGATGTCGCCGATCACCAATTGCCGCGGGTAATCGGTGAAACCCGCGCTCGAGGCACAGATTCCTTCACCGCTTTGATCGCCGCGATCTTGGCTCGGTTGGCGATCGACGGGTAGCGGATTAGGGTCGAGAAAGAGCGAAGGCCCGGGTTGCACCCCGAGCCTTCTTGGTGATCGCGCCGAGAAAAGCGACGCACCGATGTTCGGTGTGTCGCCGATCGCGGCGCGCGTGTCCAGAAAAGCTACTTCGTCTCGGCGCATTCGCCGTGCCCGAGGAGACCTGGAGACTGTTCACGTGCCGACGCTGCGCCCGTCAGATGCGGATGTGCCCGCGCTGCGAGAAGGGCCAGCGCTACTGCGGGCCGCCGTGTGCTCGGACGCAGCGGCGCGAGGACCAGCGTGCGGCGTCGGCGCATTATCAACGCACCCCGCGAGGCGCTCAGCTTCACGCGGCTCGGATGCAGCGCCTCCGTGACCGCAAGCGCGCGCGTGGGCGGAGGGGCAACTTCGCGGTGCTGATAGTGACGCAACACACCGCGACTCAACGCGCGCCCGCCCCCATATCGGACTCGTCGTCGGCGGCGCTCCCGCATCCCGACCTCAGGGCCGAGGAGGCCCCTGCACATGTTCGGATCTTGGCACTGCACGCTGCGGGTGACGCGTCGCGAGGTGAGGCTGCTCGTGACGCAGCCTCAGGGCGATCTGCTCAAGGCGCGACTCGATACGACGCCGTGCCATCCGCGAGCGATGCTCACGTTGCTCGAGGGCCTCAGCCTCTGGAGCGGGGAACCGCTCCGCGTTGCTCTCTCTGCGGACGACGACTGCCGCGGCTCGCCCGGCTCGATGCTCTTCGGCGACGAGCTCTGGCCCGCCGAGAGCCCGCTCGTTCGGTTCGAGTTCGCGCACCGCGACCGCCCAAGACGCCGCCTCCACGGCCTCGGTGACTTCCGTGCCGTGCGCCGCGTTCAGGACAGCTCATCGTGATCAGCAAGGAGCGAGAGGCCGAGATTCTTCGCCTCTTTCACGCTGAAAAATGGCCCATCGGCACGATCGCGACGCAGCTGCACATCCACCACACGACCGTGCAGCGCGTGCTCGCACACGCCGGCGTCGCGCCCACAATGGTGGCTCCGCGCCCCGCGCTCGTCGACCCGTACCTTCCTTTCATCGTCGCGACGCTCGCGAAGTTTCCTCGACTCTGCGCCAGCCGTCTCTTCCACATGGTGCGCGAGCGCGGCTACCCGGGCGCGCCCGATCACTTCCGTCGCGTCGTCGCGCGCATCCGGCCTCCGCGCCATGCCGAAGCCTTTCTGCGTCTGCGCACGCTCCCCGGCGAGCAGGCTCAGGTCGACTGGGCGAGCTTCGGCACGATGAAGATCGGCGCGGCCCTGCGCCGGCTCTCGGCGTTCGTGATGGTGCTCTCTTGGTCGCGGCAGATCTTCCTCCGCTTCTCGCTCAGCGCCGCGATGCCCAGCTTTCTGCGCGGCCACGTCGAAGCCTTCGCGTTCTTCGGCGGCGTTGCGCGCGTGCTTCTCTACGACAACCTCAAGAGCGCGGTCCTCGAGCGCGCCGGCGACGCCATCCACTTTCACCCGACGCTGCTCGAGCTCTCTGCGCATTACCGCTTCGAGCCCAGGCCGGTCGCGCCCGCACGCGGAAATGAAAAAGGGCGCGTCGAGCGATCCATTCGCTACATCCGCGACAGCTTCTTCGCCGCGCGAGTCTTTCGCGATCTCGACGACCTCAATGCCCAGGCCGACTTGTGGTGCACAGGCATCGCCGCCGAGCGACGCTTTCACGAGGACGCCTCGCGTCGCGTCGCCGACGCGTTCGCAGACGAGCGGCCACGGCTCCTCGCGCTCCCCGAGCACCCCTTTCCGTCGGACGAGCGCGTCGAGGTCGATGTCGGAAAGACCCCCTACTTCCGCTTCGACCTCAACGACTATTCCGTCCCGCACGACCACGTGCGACGCACCCTCGTCGTCGTCGCTTCACCGGACACCGTCCGCGTCCTCGACGGTTCGACCCTCATCGCCACCCACGCTCGCTCGTGGGACCGCGCCCAGCAAATCGAAGACCCCGCCCACGTGCAGGCTCTCGTCGATCGCAAGGCCCGCGCTCGCGCCTCTCGCGGACTCGATCGCCTCGCACGTGCAGCACCCAGCGCCACGCCGCTCCTCGCGCGCGCCGCCGAGCGCGGCCAAAACCTCGGCAACATCACCGCGCGTCTGCTCGCCGTTCTCGATGCCGTGCCCGCCGCCGAGCTCGAAGCCGCGGTCGCAGAGGCCGTGGCGCGCGACGCGCCCAATGTCGGCGCCGTGCGCCAGATTCTCGACCGACGACGCGCCGAGCGCGGCGTGCCTCCCGCCGTCATCTCCCGTTTCGTCACCAACGCGCGCGCCGCCAACGTCGTCGTGCGCCCCCATCCGCTCGCCTCCTACGACCAACTTCGCAAGGACATCCCCCATGACGACAAGTGATCTCGACTCCGATCTTCGCTCGCGCCTGCGCCACCTCGGCCTCTTCGGGCTCTTGTCATCCTGGGACGAGATCGCCGACAAACCATGGCTCCCCGAATTGCTCCGCCTCGAAGAGGCCGAGCGCAAGCGCCGTAGCCGCGACAGACGCGTGCGTACTGCACGCATCGGTGCCTTCAAGCCGATGACCGACTTCGACTGGGCATGGCCCAAGAAGATCGACCGCCAAGCCGTCGACGATCTCTTCGGCCTCGCCTTCCTCGACGAAGGCGCCAACGCCGTCCTCGTCGGACCCAACGGCGTCGGCAAGACCATGATCCTCCGCAATCTCGCCCACCACGCCGTCGTCCGCGGATACACCGTGCGCTTCACCACCGCGAGCGACATGCTCGCCGACCTCGCCGCGCAGGATGGCTCCGTCGCTCTCGCCAGACGCTTGCGCCACTTCGTC
>JANYHY010000784.1 GCA_025362165.1 Myxococcales bacterium
GCCGTCTCGACGTCTCCGCGCTTGTACGCCTCGACGGCCTCACGAATGCGCTCCACCAGGCCGTTGGCGAGATCGTCCGACCAGCGGTTGCCGAGCGGGATGTTCACTTCCTCGCCGCTCCGCAGCGTGACCTTCGCGCCGACGTGTTTGTTTCGACCAAAGCTCTGCTCGTGGCGCCACACGCCGGCGATCTCGCTCGTTCGGATGAAACGTCGCTGCCACAACCACTTGATGAGCACGCCATCCGCGCCGACCTCGACGCGCGACGGGAGTGACACGAGCAAACCAGTGGCCACGATCAACACAGGAAAGAGAGGCACCAGCTGCGGGAACACCATCGCGATCCCTACAATCACCGGCATCATCGCGAGGAACGCGAGGAAGACGAGCCGAGGTTTGCTCATGGGGCGGCTCAACGCTCGGAAGCTCGCGACGCTTTGCGAGGCGTCCATTCCCAGCGCGCGGAGGAGCTGGCGACCTTGGTGCTCATTGTCGACGACGAGCTCGAGCGGGCGACGATGCTTGCGTTCTACAAGCACCGTGGGGGGTGCGCTTGCGACAGGTGGAAGATAGAGCGCGCGTGAGATGCGATCGCGCGGAAACTCGCGCGCCCCCACGCGCAGCTCGGTGGCGCTCGCTCGAACGAGCACGTGCTCGCGCCGCTCCCACGGCTTGCGTCGGAGGTTCAGGACGTTCAGCACAGCCGAGAGGGCGATCAGGTGTGGGGCGACGACGACCATCGGGATGCCAGTCGCGGCCCACCCGACGAAGAGCGCGAGCACGCCGAGCAGCGGCAGGCATGCGAGAGCCGTGATCCATGGGTTGGGCTTTCGCACCGCGAGGCGCTTTTCGAAGCGTTCTTGGCTCAAGTCTTTTCCTCGAGCAGAGAGAGAGCGTCCTCGAGCGCGGCCTCGTCGTCGTCGCTCGCCGCTTCGATCGCCACGCGCAGCCGAGGCTCGGCCACCGCGCTCGCCGCCACGCGGATGCGGGCCTTGGCGCCCACTTCGTCAGTAGTTGACAAAGCAACCGCTGCCGCAGCGCGCTCTTTCGCCGGCGCGCTAGGGCTCTCCAACAGCTCCCACAGGCGATCCGCGTCGATCGCGGCAGACCGCAGCGTCGCGGTCGCTCCTGCGCCGAGGCCCTTGAGCCTGCGCACCCAGTCGCCAACCGCCAGACCCCCTCGATCCAGGAGCGCCGCTGCCGCCGCGTCGCCGTGCGCGCCCGTCGAGGCCGCCTCGCGTATGCGCTCGGCGAGCAACTCCGCCTCTTCGTTCATGCCGCGCACGGGGATGTCCACGTTCGCGCCGCTGGCGAGTACGAGGCGGGCGCCAAAGCGCCGCTTGCCTCCACGCACCTCTTCGAACGAGCCCACTCGCGAGATGTCAATGGCGCGTATGAACCGCTTCATCCAAAGCCATCGAACGAGCACACCGTCCGCGCCGACCTCCACTGACGACGGCAAGAGCTGGGGAAGCAGCGCGATCGCGAGCAGCGCGATCAGCAAGAAGCTCGCGTGCCCGACGAACACTCGCGCCCCGAGCGCGAGCATCACCGCGAGGACGGGCCCTGCTTGTTGAAGCAACTTCGCCGTGAGCCAATGCTCGGCAGCGGCGCTCGGAGGCGCTCGAAAGCGAACGACGACCTGACTCGCGTCGAACCCCATCGCGCGGAGCAGCGCGCGCCCCTCGTGCTCGTCGCTCACGCCAAGTTGCATCACGGGACGATTTTTGATCTCGACTCGCACGTTCGGGCGTGTGCCGAGGCGGCCAGGCAGGAGCATGGCGCGGCGGATGCGGTGACGAGGGAAGCGCTTGCCTCCAACACTGAGCGTCGCGTGCGTGGCCTCGACATGCGCGTACTCACGCACCGCGCTTGGCTTGTTCGTCCAGTTGAAAAAGAGCAGTCCGAACCCACAAAGGATCAGCGGCGGCGCGAACGCAAACATCGCAGTGTGAGTCAGCGCGAACGCGATCGTGAGGGCCACGCCGAGCGCGACTGGAGCGCCGGCGAGCGCGATCATCCACGGGTTGGTCTTGGCCACGTCGAGCCGAGCGACGAAGCGGTCATCCTCTTCACTCACTCAGCGCTCGCGCATGAACGGGTAGCCCACGGACGTCGGCGGCGCGAACGTCTCCTTCAGCGTGCGCGGCGAAACCCAACGCAACAGATTGAAGGCGCTGCCGGCTTTGTCGTTCGTGCCCGACGCGCGCGCTCCGCCAAACGGTTGTTGCCCCACCACGGCGCCGGTGGGCTTGTCGTTGACGTAGACGTTACCCGCGGACTGTCGCAACACGGCGAGCGCGTGAGCCAACGCAGCTCGATCCTGGCTGAAAATAGCGCCTGTGAGCGCATAGGGGCTCGTCGAGTCGACCAGCGCGAGCGTCTCGTCGACCTTGGCGTCGTCATAGACGAACACGGAGAGCACAGGTCCGAACAGCTCCTCTTGCATCACGTCGTGCTTCGGGTCGCTCACCTGCACGAGCGTCGGCCCACAGAACCAACCGACCTCGCGCGACCAACCAGCGTCCGCCAACACCGTGCAAGATGCATCCTTTTTCAAACGGTCACGCCAACCAGACAGCCGCGTGTACGCGCGCTCGTTGATGACCGCTCCCATGAAGTTCGAGAAGTCCGCGACGTCGCCCATCTTGATCTCGGCGATGTGCGCGAGCAGACGCTCCTTCAGCTTGGGCCACATGCTCTGCGGTACGTACGCGCGCGACGCAGCTGAGCACTTCTGTCCTTGGAACTCGTAAGCGCCGCGGACGAGGGCCACCGCGAGCGGCTCGAGCTCAGCGGATGGGTGCGCGAATACGAAGTCCTTGCCGCCTGTCTCTCCGACGAGGCGCGGATAGGTTTTGTAGGAAGCGATGCGCTCTCCCACTCCACGCCACAGCGCTTGAAACACCCGCGTGGAGCCAGTGAAGTGAATCCCAGCCAAATCAGGGCTCGCCAGGCAAGCGTCTGCCACAGGCGCGCCGTTGCCGTACACGACGTTGATGACTCCGGGTGGTAGCCCTGCCGCCTCGAACAATCGCATCGTGTGGTACGCGGCGAGGCTCTGGTTCTCTGCGGGCTTCCACACGACGACGTTCCCCAACATCGCCGGGGCGCTCGGCAGGTTCCCTGCGATCGCTGTGAAGTTGAACGGCGTGACCGCAAGCACGAAGCCTTCGAGCGGACGAAGCTCGAGCGAGTGTTGAGACGCAGGAGTCGAGATCGGTTGCTCGGCGAGCTTCGATCCGAAGTGGACGTTGAACCGCAAGAAGTCGATCAGCTCGCAAGCAGAGTCGATCTCGGCTTGGAACGCCGTCTTGCTCTGACCGAGCATCGTCGCGCCGTTGATCACCTGTCGCCACGGTCCCGCGAGAAGCTCGGCCGCGCGTGAGAACACCCTCGCTCGCTCCGCGAACGGCGTCCTCGCCCACGCGGGAGCCGCCGTCATCGCTGCAGCGATCGCCCGTTTGGTCACCTCGGCGCCAGCTTCGTGCGCTCTTGCGACCACTCTCGCGTGCGCGTGAGGAGAGGTCACGTCGAAGCTCGCGCCTTCGTGCGAGGCCTTCCCCGCGATCACGTGAGGTACATCGGGGCACTCGTTCGACAGCTTCGCGAGTGACTCTTTCAGCGCAGCGCGCTCGGGGCTCCCCGGTGCGTAGGAGAGGATGGGCTCGTTGATCGGAACGGGGAGCGCGATGGGCGTGTCGAGCATCCCGCGAGTCTACTTCATGTTGCCTGGAGATCCGGTCGTTCCGAGAGAGTCGGAGTCGAAGGATTCGGCCGACTTGGGATTGAACGAGGACTTCTTGCTTGGCGTGCTCGTAAGCGTTGGCTTGGGCTTGAACGTGGGCGCTGGCGGCGTGCTGGTCACCGTCGGCGAGCTCGTCGGCGTGGAGGTTGGGGAGGGCGCGCTGGTAGTGCTGGGGGACGGAGCAGGCGTCGGCTTGAGCGCGTCACCTGCGGCCTTGCGCGCTTGAATGACCCGCGGGTCAGCTTCGATCGTCGGATCGTCGACCGCGGCGCGATCGAGCCCGTCCAAGCATGGTTGCCACTCGCTATGGTCGCACTTGTCGAGCGCGTCCTTGCGCTCTTTGCCCGCGAGCTCGAGGCGCGGATCGCGCACAGGTGCGGTCGGTCTCGGGATCTCTGGCGTCACCGCGACGTCCGGCTGGGGCGAAGGACGAACCTTCAGCAGGATGACGATGATCGTGATGACCACGAGCGTCCCTGCGAGAGCCGTGGCGACCCATCGCTCTTTGAGGAATCTGCGCATGCGCGAGACACGCTGACGCACACGTGGAGCCGGGATTTGCTCACTCTCAGCGATCGACTCGAGCTTCTCGCCGTCACCTTCGCGCAACATCCACTCGAGCGTCTTCGGCGACTCACTGTTTGGTGGGAGCTCGCGCTCTGCCCATCTCAGAAGATCTCGCTCTGAGTAAGGCGTCTCTTCTGCCGGGATGTCGGCGAGCTCGCTCGGCTCCTCTCGGCGGCGCTTGCGATAGAAGTCTGCGATCTTGTTCTTCGCGACCGCGAATACCCACTTGCGCATCGCATCGGGGTCTTCGGGGGCCGTCTTCGAAGCGAGCGCGTCCGTGAGCACGCTTTGGACGATGTCGTCTGCATCGGACTCTGGCACGCGCTTGCGCACCATCGACGCGAGCGCGCGATGGAAGCGAGGGTCGGCGAGGGAGGGGCGGTGGGGCATGAGGGCGAGCACACAAGCTCGTCGCGCGGGCGACGTAGAGTGTGACACGATGAAGCTCTCGTGTGGGTCTTTGGCGACGACCCGCACGTGTTCGCGGTCGCAAACGCCCTGTAAAAAATCTGCACCGTCGGCGCGATGGGCTCATACTCGTGGTGTGAGAGCGACCTTGCGAGTGATCGGAATTTGCGCCGTAGCATCGGCGCTCGTGTGGGCTTGCGGCGGCAGCGGGGCAGCTCCCGCCCCCAAAGGGGACAGTCAGTTCGACGACGGTGAAGACCCTGGTGGTGGCCCGCCGAGCCTCGGCACGCGACCGGACGCGAGCGGCGACGCGCAAGGACGCACGTGCGTCGCGGACCGTGACTGTCCCGCGAGTCACACATGTTCGTACGCGATCAGCGCTGGCTGCGCTTCGACCAGCGGCGTGTGCATGCTCTACACAGCGCCGGCGGGCTGCGTGACGACGGTGGCGTGCAGCTGCGACACTTCTCCGCGAGACGTTCCGCTGTGCACACCGCAAGGCTTCGCGCCCGTGCCGGTGTCGCACGTGGGCAGCTGCAAGCAAGACGGAGGCGTCCCCGTCGACGCGAACGTCGCCGATGCGAGCGCGGTCGACGCGAGCGACGCGATTGCAGACTGAGGTCGTCTCACATTCGTCACGCGAGCGACGGTTTTCTGTTGCGGTGTCATGCGCGCTTCTCTAATGGACCGCACTTCATTTCTGCGCGCCCGAGCTGATTTCCTGCCCGAGCCAACCAGGAGCTCACCAACCCCTCGGGAGGTTGTTCATGTCACACGGTCGTCACCTCAAGATTCTCGCTCGCGGCAAGGCCGCTCTGCTCGGCGACGTCGCTGTCGTCCGCGACATGCTCGAAAAGCTCGTCGATCTCCTCGGCATGCGGATGCTCGACAAAGCGCATATGTACGACGTGCAATGCGAGATCGAGAAGCTTGGCAAATATCCCTTCGAAGACGAAGGCGGTGTGACCGGAGTGTGTGTGCTCTCCACGTCGCATTGCTCGATCCACACCTGGCCGCTGCGCCCGTTCTTCGTGATGGATGTCTACTCGTGCCGTGACTTCGACGCCGCCGATGTCGAGATGCATCTCGTCGGCGCGCTGGGCGCATACGACGTGCAGATTACCGATGTGTCGGCGGCGCTCGAATACAGGTTCGAGAAGAAGCCGGCGCGGGTCGAAGCGACGGCTTAGTCGCGGCTTAGCTCACAGAGGTCGAGGGTTGGAGTCGTCTGGGAGACGCCACACGAGCGGTGTGAGCGTGCCTACGACGATCCCAATGACCTGCAAGACGTGCACGAGCATCGCGACCGCGAGCGCTTGCGCCTGTGTCATGGCGAGCGCTTCGGATGAGAAGGCGAACGCACCATCGGTCGCGCCGACTTGCCCTGGGACCAGCACGCCCACGGCAAGACCCACCATGTTCACGCCTTGTGCGAGGAGCACGCGCGTGGGCGTGACGAGTCCGCCCACGGCTGTCGCAAGGACTGCGTATTGCGCGATCTGACAGGCGCGACCCGTGGCCAACGCCAGCAGAGGCTTCTTGGGCACCAACACGCCCTCACGCGTCGTCTTCTGAAACTCGTCTGCTGCGGTCTCCAGCTTGCGGCTGCGCTTGGCGAACGCGCGCCCGATCCGCTGATTGCGGGAGGCGACGCGAAGGCCCAAACCCAGGACGAGCACCCCGACCCCTTGGCCCGCGATCGCGTACGTCAATACTGACCCGCCAGTCAGAATAAACGCCGAGAGCGCGCAGGGAACGGTGATCAGCGCTCCGGCGACGAGGGCGAGCGATTGCATCAGCGTCGCCGCGGCGGTGGCTCCAGGCCACCCGACCCACCTCGCGAGGAGCGCCGCCTTCGTCGCCTCCGCTGCGGTCCGACCCGCGGGCGCGAGCATGGTCACCGCGTTGGCGATCACGTGCGCGCGCAAGAGCGGCCCGCGGGGGACCTTCGGCCCGAGGGCGCCATAGGCGAAATAGGTCGCCAACGTGTCGCAGCCTACGCGCAGGGCGTCGAGCGCCAACAGGACGGGCAACCACGGCAACGCGCTCCGCATCGCCGCGGCCAGCGCAGAGGCCCCAGCGCTGCGCACCAGCAGCGTCAGCACCGTCAACCCCGCCACGAAGAACGCCACACGCGTAAGCGACGAGAGCCGCTGTTTCGTGCGCGATTCCATCTACGCGGTCGATGTCACTTCGTGTCGGGCATATGCGGCGGAGCGTCCGGTGTTGGCCGTGGCGCGCGGGGAGGCAAGGTACCGGTGTAGAACCCTTCCGTCTCCTTGAGAGAGTCGGGCAGGGGGCCGGCCGCGAACGCGCACTCCATCGGACGCACGAGGATCGTCTCGGGCCACGGGTCCGCCTTGTTGACCGAGAACACCAGCGAGTGTGGCAGATCGTCTGGGAACACCAACGCGCTGTACATGCTGTCGTTGTCCTCCACGCTTTTAGCCTCGAGCGCGGACACACAAGCGTCCTTCAGCGCCTTGGTGCTGCCGAGGACCAACGCGCGGTCTGTCGCGAGGACCACCTCGGTGCCATCAACGTCGAGCCGAACCGCCCGACGCGTCCCCGCGGAGAACGGTGCTACGTACCGAATTCTTGACCCGTCGGTCACTTGTGGAGCGTCGCACGCCCTCGGCGTGTCACCGAGCGCCTGCTGCGTGGGCAGCGCGAACCACTCGCTCGGATCAGTCTCTGCCTTGACGGGAACGGCCCACAAGCGCGCGGCGTCGTCCGTGGAGAGGCCGACGAGCATCGAGGCCCGCCCTCCGAAATCGAACAGCGACATCGACGCGTCTTTCGCGCGCCAGACGAAGCTCTTGCCGCTCTGCCGCCAATGCATCTGGAGCATGTCCGTGTTGACGAGGGCCATGCCGACGTCACCGTTCGAGACCACGACGCCGCCGTAGTCGCCGCTCGCGTCGATGCCCTTCTGCTTGTCGGTTCGTCCGTCGTCGCGCAGCAAGTACATCGGCTTGGTGTCATCTGAATACTCCTGGGAGATGAAGTAGACACCGTGAGGATCGAGCCACGCGACCTCGGGGCCCGCGGCGTATTGCTGGCCGTCCTCGTAGTCGAAGCGCGGATCGTGCTGCACGCGGAACGGAGGGATCCTGTTCACCGCCCCGTGAAACACCTTGCCCGAATCGCCTCGATACCAAGCGAGCGCAGCGTCCACCGGGTTGTACACGCCCGGCTCTTTTCGGATCTTGGAGTACGTGTAACGTCGCACGACGACGCCGCTCGGCTGGACGAACATCACGGTCTCGGTGCCCCAGTTGGGCGGTTGGAACGCGGGGCCCATCAACGCGAGGTCAGTGGTCTTGGCCGTCGCATCTCCGCGCTTGTTCACGTGCAACGTGACACGACCGACCGCGTCTCGCGTCGGCAAGAGCCAGCGCGCGTTTCCGATGTCCACGTCGTCCACGGTCGCGAGGCTCCCTCCGCCGAGCTTCGTCCAGCGGCCTTGCGCCGTGCACTTCAGACCCTTGTAAAAGACAGTCTTGGCCACTGCGCTCGAAGACATGGGCGCCTCTGCAGCATCCCATCCAGCGCGCAGACCTCTGTTGGTGGTGCACCCGTACGAGCTGCACTGATCGACGGTGGTCGCGGCGAGAGGCTTGGTTACCACCAACCACGTCTTGCCTTCGTCCGTGGTCTCGTACGCTCTGTCGCCGATCGCGAACCCGTATTTCCCAGCGAGCGCAGCGCGCAGCGAGCCGGTCGAAGGGGCCTTGATTTGTTGAACATCCTTGGCGTCCGGCTTCTGCACGAACATGTACGGTCCGTCGTGCGCCGAGACAAATCCGCGCGCGGCGCCATCGTCGTCGAGCGTGAGAGTCGCCGTTGCCTCGTTCAGCGCTTGTGCGAGACGCGCGATCTTCTCGGGTGTCGCAGCTCCAGCCTTGAAGCGATAGAGCGAGACCTCTTCGCCGACTCCGATCGCGTACACGTCGGACGACCTCACGTTCGTCGCAAAGCGCACGAAGCGCGCGGAGTCCGTCGCCGCATCGAACGGTCCAGTGCCTGTTCGTATACGCGGCCCGCGGCAAACCGGCTCGTACGCGAAGTTCGTGCAGCGCTCGGCGACATACGTCCAACCGCCATCGCCGATCACCACGCCGTCCGTTCCGTCGCGCGTCGCGCCGCCGCCGTCGAACAAGCCGTCGACCTTGAAGGTCTTGCCACCGTCTTCGCTCCGCAGGAGCTTGGTGATGCTTCCTGTGGCGGTGGCGCCACCGTCGCCAGTGTTCGGCGCGACCGGAGGTGGGTAGGCTGCGGCGTACTTGCCATAGCGTCGCGACTGACCTGCTCCCCATCGAGCGTAACGATCGAAGGGTGCCGATTGCGTATCGATCCCGGTGTCCAAGGCGCCGCGCCCGTCACACGCGAGCTCGATGATCTCTCCTCGCAAAGCGACATCAACGGAGTCGCAGCCCGTGAGCTCGTCAACGACGGTTGGTCTGGACATCGCCGTGAGCTCTCCAAAAGAGAGGCTCCACTCGCGCTTTTTCGTGAACGGCATCCCAGTGACGACGACCGCGTGCTTGCCATCGATCGCATGAATCGTCTCGCGCGCGTCCTCGTCCGCAGAGGCAGGGCCGACTTTCGGCTGCGTCGAGGGCGTCGAGGAGAACGAGTGCCCTGCAGCGTCGAGCGCGAAGTCCGCTCCGCTCGAGCCAGCAAGCACGACCCCATCGCGCGAAACGACCTCGTCAAGGCCGTCTTCACCTGGTGAAGCGATCGGCGCCCAAGTTGCGCCGTCATCGACTGTCACCCAGAGTCGCTGAGGCACCATCAGCGCGAGGCCGATGCCGTTTGCCATCGCCACATCCTTCACGAACCCGTCCGCGACCGGGAAGGTCACCTTCGTGAAGGTCTTGCCGCGATCCGTGGACCGCTGCAACGCGCCGGTCGTGTCAGCGATTAACACCGAGGCCTTGCCGAGCGACGCTGCGCTTCCTTTAAAGGGGCCTCCCGCAGAGCGCGTCGCCGGTCCGAGCGGATCGTTTGCGACATACACAGCCCCATCTGCGAGCAAGAACAAGTACCCCCCGCCGTCTTTGGCGACACCAACGATGTCTCCGGGCAACAACGACGGAGCGGAGAGGTAATCTCCGTCCGTCTTGAGCCAACGCTCGCCGCCCGCGCCCACCTCGAGTGTCGCGGTACCGGTGGATGTAGACGCGTTCGGCGTCCATCGGGGTGTGACATCGAGACTCCAGCGCGCAGGTGAGTCCGGTCCTTCATGCTTGGGAGGGCTCGCGGTCGCGCTCGCGATCTGTTGGATCGGAGGCGGCACGGCGGGCGAGCAGGCGAGTGTCGTGAGCGTCGCGAGAGCGGGGACGATGACGATCGTAGCGACGAGGCCGAGGCGGTAGGTGCGCATGTCGGCGTGAGACTAACCCGGTTCGTAACCTAGCAGTCCGTCTCGTAAGTCGCGCGTATGACGGCAACGTCGGATGCAAAGATAAGATGGAACAGGAAGTCGGGAAGACGGGAAGGTTGGGGAATGTTCGGCTCACCTACTTCGACTCACGAACTGCCTCCTCGTGAACTGGTGAGAGCGTGTTGGAGACACGATCTCTCCAACCTTCCCGTCTTCCCCTCTTCCTGTGAAATCTCCGGCCGCACTTGCGGAACGAGTTAGCGAGTGCGTCGCCACGCCACCATTTCGGCGGCGATGGCCACGGCGATCTCATCGGGCAAGCGCGCGCCCACCGAGACGCCGACGGGCATGCGCACGCGCTCGATGTCCGCCGCATCGAAGCCGCGGTGCTCGAGGCGGTCTCGTGTGCGCTTGGCCTTCGCGCGGCTGCCGATGCCGCCTACGTAAGCGAACTTGCGCTCGAGCGCCCACTCGATGACTCGCTGATCGAGCGCGTGGTCGTGCGTCATGACGAGCACCGCAGCTTCGGCAGGCAGGTCGCGCGCGATCTCGTCGAACTCGCCCACCACGCTGCGCACTCCGAGGAGCTCCTGACCGCCCCACGCTTCGCGCGCGTCGACCACGGTCACGACGAAGCCGACCTTGGCCAGGAGCGGCGCGGTCGCACGCGCGACATGACCGCCGCCAACGACGAGCAGCGGGTGCTTGGCGGCGATGGGCTCGATCAACACATCGACGGACCCGCCACAGCACATTCCCAGCTCTGCGCCGAGCGCGAACGTGCGCACCGAGTGCTCGCTCTTGTCGTTCAATGCTGCCATGCACGCGACGAGCACCTCACGCTCGATCGCTCCGCCACCGACAGTCCCGACTTGCGCATCGCGTGTACAATACAACTTCTGACCTGGCGTGGAAGGCGCAGAGCCGCGGCGGGCGATCACCGTCGCCATGACGCCGAGCACACCGCGCCGAGCGTTCTCCGCCGCCAACGCGAGCACCTCGGCGGCGTCAGCGGGGCGCGGCGCTGGCACCTCTTCGCGCTCTGCGGTCGGTCGAAGCTGGATCACGCGCCTCATTCGCTGGATGTTAGCGAAAAGAGCGTCCGTTGGCGTACCATCGTCGGAGATGTTTCCCGGTTCGAGCTTCGACCCTCAGCAGGTGCTCGTCATGGTGCTCGCTGGCGGGGAAGGCAAGCGCCTCTACCCGCTGACGCTCGATCGAGCCAAGCCTGCGGTCCCGTTCGGCGGTCGCTATCGCATCATCGATGTCGTGCTCTCGAACTTCGTCAACTCCGGACTCACGCGCATCAAGGTGCTGACGCAATACAAGAGCGCGTCGCTGGAGGAGCACATCGCGCGCGTGTGGCGCCTCTCGCCCATGCTCGATCAGTTCATCGAGGCCATCCCCGCGCAGCAGCGAACCGGAAAGAGTTGGTTCAAGGGCTCCGCCGACGCCGTTTACCAGTGCCAGCACGTCATCAGCGACGAGAAGCCCGAGCTCGTCTGCATCTTCGGCGGCGACCACGTCTACAAGATGGATGTCCGCCAGCTCATCGACTTTCACATCAAGAAGAACGCAGAGGCCACGGTCGCCGTCATCCCAGTCGACAAGAAGGAGGCGAGCGACTTCGGCGTCATCGAGGTCGACGCCGAGGGCCGCATCATCGGCTTCCACGAGAAGGTCGCGAACCCGCCGAGCATGCCGGGCAACCCGGACAAGTGCCTCGCGTCGATGGGCAACTACGTGTTTCGCACGAAGCTCTTGCTCGACTCGCTCGAGTTCGACGCCAAGGTGGAGGACAGCAAGCACGACTTCGGAGCCAACATCCTGCCGCAGCTCGTGAAGGAGGGACGCGGCGTCTACGCGTACGATTTCGCGACGAACGTCGTGCCGGGTGAGGACCCGCACAACATCGGCTACTGGCGAGACATCGGCACGCTGGAGGCTTATTTCGAGGCCCAAATGGATCTCATCGCGATCCATCCGCTCTTCAATTTGTACAACGGGCGGTGGCCGCTGCGCACAGGCATCACACACGACCCGCCGGCGAAGTTCGTGTTCCGTGA
>JANYHY010000797.1 GCA_025362165.1 Myxococcales bacterium
GTGGTGCGATGAGGCGGTGCTTGTCGAGCGCTGAAAGGACCTCGTTGTAAAGCCGCAACACGAGGCCGATGAACCGCTCTGCCGCGACCTCGACGGGATCATCGCGGCCACGCACGAGTCTTTCCGGAAGGCCCGTCAAGCGGCCTTCTCGCGACAAGCTCCCAAGCAATCTCCGACGGCGCGCGTGGGTCGCAACGAGGCGTGCCCGTGCGGCTCGGGCAAGAAGTACAAGCGCTGCTGCATCGACCGCGCACGCACCGATCCACCCACCGTGACATAGCTCCATGGCTCGACAGAGTCCGGCAGACCTCCAAAGCCCTCCGACTGCCGAGTTTGATCCCGCGACAAAATCGCGAGCTGCTCAAGTGGCTGAAATTATGGGGCGCGCCCGGTAAGATTCGAACTTACGACATTCGGCTTCGAAGGCCGACGCTCTATCCAGCTGAGCTACGGGCGCAGACGCGGTCTCAATACCACGGGCAAAGCGACGCACAAGACTTGGCACCGCCTTCGGCGGACGCAACGACAACGAGGTGAGCTGCGCTCGCGTCAGAGCTTGCTCATCAGCTCGTCCCCCATCGAAGGCGGATCGATCTTTCCGAACCAGATGCTCCACGTGCCCTTCATGAAGTCGGCGCCAGCGACCGTCGCGCTGCTGCCGTTCTGCTCCCAGAAGGTGGTCGTCTTGTTCGCCGAGTTGTAGGAGATGCTCACGGAGGCGCCGTCTTTGAGGTCTGCGCTGAACGCGGCGAGCGCCTGGTTGATCTTGGTCGCGTCGGAGTAGCCGTTCATCCCGTAGGCCTCTTTGAGCGCGTCGATGATCTTCGAGCGATCAACGTCGCGCTTCATCACCCAGCTGAACTTCTTGTCGCAGTCCGCGTCGATGATGGCTTGCTTGGTCTTCTGCGCCGGCAGACACTTCATGTCATGGCCGATGGCGTAGACCTTCACGTTGAAGACCGTCTTGGTTCGGACCGCGTCTCCCGTGTGATACCAGCCGTTCGCGTCAGGGTTGAGCGCCCAAGCGCTCGAGGCGAAAGTCACGCAGAGCAGCACGAGCGCGATCAAGAGTCGACGCATGGGAGTCCTCCGAGTCCACCTTGGACGATGATGGTCTCGCTACCATACAAACAATTGATGCCGCTTGCCGTCGGCGGCATCCAGCGATTTTGCCAGCATGTTTGAGGCGAACTAGACTCCAACGATGTCCTCCTTAGCCAAGCTCTTGCCGCTCCTCATCCTCGTCGCGTGCGGATCCGACAACTTCAGCGGCGTGGACGCGGGTGGCGGTGACTCCACTCCCGCCAACTGCGACCTCACCAAGGAGCCGAAGGACTCGCCTTCGTGTGTGGACGACAGCATCGGCGTCTTCGTGTCGGTCAAGGGCGCAGACACGAACCCTGGCACGAAGGCCGCTCCGCTCGCGACGATCAACGCGGCGCTGAAGAAATCACCGTCGCGCATCTACGTGTGCGACGGCGCGTACTCGTCGACCACGGCGATCTCTTCGTCCGTTGGGATCTTTGGCGGCTTCGACTGCACGTCGTGGAGCTACTCTGGCGCGCGTCCGAAGATCACTGGCTCGTTCAGCATCGTCGGCGCTACGGGCGTCGCGCTCGTCGATCTCGAGATCGATGCACCGGACGGCGCGCCGCAGTCTGGCGCGTCGAGCGTCGCCGTTCGCGTGAGCGCGTCGCAGAAGGTGTTGCTACAGCGCAGCAAGCTCGTGGCTGGAAATGGCGGCTCTGGCGCAGACGGCACAGTCAACGCGTCGACCTTCGCGCCTGCGAAGCCTGGCGGCGCGGCGTCTGGATCCGCGGGCGCTCCCGCTGTGATGGTGACCTGCCCGAGCGGTGAGATGTCTCTCGGCGGCGCAGGCGGAGCGACCGGGGTCGACGGGTTACCAGGCGCACCAGGCAAACCGAACGGAGGTACGTTCGCTGGCTGCGCGGGCGCGAACCAGAGCGGCGGCGGCGGCGCGGGCGGCGAAACTCACCTACCCGCATCGGGAGCTCAGCGCTTTGGCGTGCTCACGTCGGACGGCTGGACGTCCGAGCCTGGCACGAGCGGACTCGCGGGCCCACCCGGTCAAGGCGGTGGCGGCGGTAGCACGGCGGAGCCGTCGACCGGAGGCAGCAGCGGCGGCGCGGGCGGTTGCGGCGGCGCAGGCGGAGGCGGCGGCAAAGGCGGTGGAGGGAGCTTCGGCGTGATCGTGATCGACAGCGTCGTCACGTTGCGCGCGTCGTCGATCGACACCAAGACAGGCGGCGCAGGCGGCGCGGGCTCGGTCGGTCAAGGTGGCCAGTCGATGGGCGGCGCAGGCGGTCACTCGCAAATCTCGGGTGTGTGCGACGGCGGCTCCGGATCGGGCGGAAACGGCGCTGCTGGCGGCGGAGGCGCGGGCGGCGTCTCGATCGGTGTATTCTACAAGGGACCTGCGCCCGACGTGGACGCCGACACACAGGGCAACATCAAGGCGGGGAACGCTGGCGCAAAAGGCAAAGGGGCTGGCGCAGGCAATGACGGCGTCGACGGCCTCAGCGCGACCAAGCCAACCGCATGCATCAAACCGAGCTGTGGCTGATCTCGTCCCCACTCGTTATCTAGCGTCGCGCGCGCGCGCGGAGTTCGGCGATCGGGTCGATCGGCTCGCGCCGTACTTGATGCGCACCGATCCGCTCGCCGACGACGTCGTGTCGGCCATGAAGGAGCTGCCCGCGGGCGTAGGTTGGCAGCAAGTCGATCGCGCGCTCGCCTCCGGAATCGAGTCCGTGCCAGACGCACACCCCGCGGTCGTGAGGTTGCTCGCCTCGATCGATCGCGTGCCGCCGTGGGTCGACTGGCGCGTGCTCGACAAAGGCGGCGAGGTGCTGCTGCGCGCTGGCTACTTTGGCGGTCTCGTGCTCGGCGTCTTGTCCTTGCCGTACGGCTACGCGTCGCCAGGCGGAAACAAACCCCTCGCGTTCTCTGGACGGTTGACTCAGCAAGCACCTCGCCGCCTCGGCGAAACAGGGCGATTCGTGCAAGCGGTCGCGATGCCCGGCGGCCTACAACGCGCGTCCGACGGCTTCGCGATCACGATCAAGGTGCGCTTGATGCACGCGCAAGTGCGCCGCTTGTTGTGGGACTCTGGCAAGTGGGACACGCCAGCCTGGGGCGAGCCGATCAACCAGCACGACATGGTCGCCACGACGATGCTCTTTTCGATCACGGTGATCGACGGCCTGCGCAAGCTCGGATTTCGGATTCACAAGCGTGAGGCAGACGCGTACGTGCAGCTCTGGAAATACGCCGGCTGGTTGATCGGCGTCGATCTCGAGCTCCTGCCCTCCACTGAAGAAGAGGCGTGGACCTTCTCGCGGCTGATCTTGGCGACGCAGGGTGAAGCGGACGACGACTCTCGCGCGCTCACGAAGGCCCTCATCGAGGTGGGCAAGACCGCGGCGACCACGCCCGAAGAGAAGCGCAGGGCGGAGCGCATCGCGCCGATCACTCGCACGATCAGCCGCGCGCTCATGGGCGATGCGATGGCGGACGGTCTCGGCATTCCCAAGTATCGACTGCCGATGGTGATGCCGATGCTGCGCGCAGCGGTCGGCGCAGTCGAGAGCGCGCGATCACGATCGCATCTCATCGACGCCTACGCGGTCGTGAGCGGCACCAAGTATTGGCGCGAGATCGTCAGGCAGGGTCTGTCGGGTCGGCCGGCGGACTTTGCGGCGCCGTCGAGCTTGCTCGCATAGCGGCTCTCTTCCTCAACGGCGAAGCCGGGACAACACGAGTGACGTTGCCAAAGTTTGGCGAGCGATTTATATTTATCGAACCGTGGCCCATTCGAAGAAGAAAACCGTGCTTGTTGTGATGTTCATACCGAGCGTTGAGCGCGACGGTAAGACCGTCATCAACCAAGAGCGTTGGGTCACGAAAGCCCTACAAACTCTTGGCAAGCTCTTCGGTGGTGCAACGGCTTTTCCTAGGGCGCGAGGCGTGTGGCGAGATGATGCCAACGAGGGGAAGCTCGTGTTCGATGAGCCAGTCGTCATGCATTGCTATACGAGCAAAGAGCAGATCGAAGACGCCAAGAACCTCTCCAAACTACGGGTGTTCTGTCGCCGCATGGGCAAGGAGACGAACCAAGGGGAGATCGGGCTCGTGATCGATGGCGAGTATCTCGCGATTACGGATTACTAGGAGATGTCACATGGGCAAGACGAACATCGGCAAGATCGCGAAGGCGCTCGGCGCGAAACGGCGCGGACGTGTTGATGCTCGGTCGGGGTATTTCGGCGCATTGGAGCTCCTTGCGGAAGTACAGAAGCGCTTTCGGGTGCCACCGACCGGAGGTCGAGCATCCGACGCGTCACTCACGGTGCAGCGGCAAATTGCGCTTCAAGAGCGAACCTACAAGCAGCTAGTGACCGTTGCCGCGCGGCTTAGCAAGGCAACTGGAAAGGCCATCGGCCCCCTTCAAATCGGCACCGTGCTTTTGGAGCGGGCCGCCGAACAACTAGACGACGCCGACCTCGCGAAGCTACTGGCGGCGGGTTAGCAGGCTGATGAAAAACGCAGTTTGAATCAGATCCAAATCGAGCGGAGCGAGCCGCGTAGGGGGGCGGGGAGGCGCGTGCCTCCCCGTGATGACAAGACGTCAGGCAGGGTCTGTCGGGTCGGCCGGCGGACTTTGCGGCGCCGTCGAGCTTGCTCGCATAGCGGCTCTCTTCTTGGCGTCGCGCACGAAGAACGCGATCACGCCGACCCACCCGATCAGGCTCAAAAATAGGCCTGCGGTGAGTCCGTGCGGCCAGTACTCCATCTTCACTTGGTAGCGACCGACGGGGAGCTCCACAGCGAGCTGCTTGCCGTCGCGGACGACCTCACCGACGCTCGAGCGCCATCCGCGGTCGTAGGCGGAGTTGACGAGGACGCGGCTCGGGCGCTTCACGTCGACGTCGATCGTGAACGTGTTCTGCGTGCGGTTCGCGACCTCGACGGTGACCCACGCGTCCTTCGCGCGCGCCTGCGGTAGATCACCAGCCCAGGTGGGCGCG
>JANYHY010000812.1 GCA_025362165.1 Myxococcales bacterium
GTCGCCGACTCGACGCTCGCGCTTGCGACAGGTCGCACGCTTGGTGGTGCAGGGCGCGTCGGTGAGGCGCTCGATCGTGCAGCGAGGCTCTTGCGGGGTCCTCGACCCGAGCGCGGACTTCGAATCGATCAAGTCACTGCAGGCCTCCTCGATGCGCGCTTCGAACTCATGGGCGACGCGACAGGTCTCATCCTCGCAACAGAGCGTGAGCGCCGCGCGGAAGTACGAACGTTGCTCGGCAAATCAACGCCCTTCATTGGACGTGATCGCGAGCTTGCGTTGCTCTCCGGTGAACTCACTCACGCGATCGAGGATGAAACAGCAGCAGCGGTGATTGTCACAGCGCTAGCGGGCACCGGCAAAACGCGCCTCGCTCACGAGTTCTTACAGCGCGTGCGAGAGCGTGAGCCCCGTGTTCAAGTGTGGATCGGCCGTGGAGATCCGGTCGGTGCAGGCTCGTCTTTCGCGCTCGCGATCCAGATGGTGCGCACTGCCGCGAACATCCAAATGGGTGAGCCACTCGAAGCACGGCGCGACAAGCTACGTGCGCGTGTCGGTCGAAACCTCGAGCCACGAAAAGTCGCACGCGCCTGCGACTTCCTCGGAGAGATGATCGACACGCCGTTTCCAGAGAACGAACGACTCTCCGGCGCACGTCGAGACTCGGTTGCCCTCGGTGATCAAATCAGGCTCGCTTGGATCGATTTCGTAGAAGCAGAGCTCGCAGCAGGTCCTCTGTTGCTCGTGCTGGACGATCTTCAATGGGGAGACGGAGCGACCGTGCAGATGGCGAACCTCGTGCTCGACGTGTGTCGAGAGAAGCCTCTGATGGTGCTCGCGCTCGGACGAAAAGAGATGAACGAGCAATTTCCCGAGCTGTGGTCGGGCCGTGATCCGCAACGCCTCGCGCTCGTAACGCTCTCGCGAAAAGCGGCGGAAAAGCTCGCGCGCAGCGTGCTCGGAGAACAATCCGACCCTCTAGCGATCGAACGAATCGTCGCGCAGGCTCAGGGCAACGCGTTCTCTCTCGAAGAGCTCTTGCGCGCGCATGCCGAAGGAAGAACTGATGTACCCGAGACTGTTCTCGGCATGCTCGAAGCACGCATGGGTGCAGAAGGCGCCGAGGTGCGCCGTGCGTTGCGTGCGGCCAGCATTTTTGGTCAAACTTTTTGTTTTGGCGCAGTCACGGCTCTCCTTGGTGGCGAGGCGACCACGGCTCATGTCGCCGAACTGCTGGCCGTGCTGGAGCGGGGTGAATGGATCGCGCCACGCAACGACTCGCGCTTTCGCGGTGAAACGGAGTACGCGTTTCGTCATCCGCTCGTGCGCGATGCTGCCTACGCGATGCTGACCGAAGAGGATCGGCGCCTCGGTCACGTGCTCGCAGGCGAGTGGCTCCTGCAGGCTGGCGGCGATGCGCTCGCGCTGGCCGAACACTTCGAGAAGGGAGGGGACAACACGCGCGCCATGCCCTGGTGGTTGAGAGCCGCAGAAGAAGCCCTCGAAGGCGCCGCCCTTGGCGAAGCGATCACGCGCGCGCAACGAGGCGTCGCGTGTGGCGCAGAGGGCGAGATGCTCGGCCTGTTGCGAAACGTTGAAGCACAGGCCTGCCAATGGCACGGTGAGAACGCACGCGCTCTCGACCTGGGAGAACAAGCCGTCGCGCTCCTTGCAGAGGGATCCACGGCCTGGGCAGAAGCGCTGAGCGTCGCAAGCGCATCTGCGAGTCGTCTCGGTCAGATCGATAGATTGCGCGGATGGGCAGAGCGGCTCGTTGTCGTGTTGGAGCGATCGGAGCCCAACGTAGCAGCAGCGCGAACAGCGGCGCATGTCGCTGCGGCACTAAGACAAGATGGACCGTCCGAAGCCGCACGGACGTTGCTCGATCGAGCGCGCACTCTCTCAAGCCAGTGGAACGATGCTGAACTCGAAGCGAGACTCGCGCATGTCGCTGCGGTGCAGGCCACGGTCGAAGGAGACGCGGGTGCCTATGCGGATCTCGCGGAGCGCGCAGTCCTCGCGTTCGAGCGCGCAGGTAGCTCACGCAACGCTTGTGTTGCCCGAGTGAATCACGCGTTTGGATTGACCGAGCTCGGGCGCTTCGAAGAGGCCAGCGAATGTCTCCGCGACTCGATCTCGGAGTGCGAAAGACTGGGGCTCGCGAACGTGCGTGCGATGGCGCAGAACAACCTGGGTTGGACGCTCCTGCGAATGGGTCAACTCGAAGAAGCCGCGCAACTGGAAGACGAAGCGATCCTCGCGTTCGAAGCGCAACGCCATCGACACCTCGAAGGCGCGACGCGAATGTATGCAGCGCTCATCGCGTTGGAGAGGAACAACGTCGAGCTCGCAGAAGCCCAAATGCAGCGGGCGACCGACCTCATCGCGACCTCAGCGCCGTTGCGTTGCAACGTGCTCGCGGTTCTCGCGGAGGTCCTCGATCGGAAGGGAGACACAGCAGGCGCGCTCGAAAAGGCACGTGAAGCGAAGGCACTCGTGGACGCTTCCGGCGCAGAAGAGGGAGAGGCCCGCGTGAGGCTCGTTCACGTGGACTTGGAGCACGCACATGGCGACCAAGCCATCGCCCGCGAAGCGCTCCGCGAGGCTCGCACACGACTGCTCGCACGCGCCGCCAAGATCTCTTCAACCGAAGCGAGAGAGAGCTTTCTCGCCCGAGTCCCCGAACACGTCCGCACGCTCGAGCTCGCGCAGGAACGCCTCGGAGACTAATTGACCGTCCGCTCTTGAGCGCTCGATCGCTGTCCGCCCTCCCGACGTGGTGTCCTGATCAGCGAGACCGTTCCCACTCGGCGAGCGCCCACATGGGGAAGACGTGCCGGTAGTTGTCATAGTCGACGAGGCAGGTGCGATTGAACACGCCGACGAGTGGCTCGCGTGCCCAACTCCCGTCCGCTTCTTGGCGACGAGTCAAGAACGAGGCTCCCCGCCGCAGGATCTCGCTATCTTTGTACTCTGCACGCATGAGCGCGAGCATGGCCCATGAGGTCTGCACGACGTGTCCGCGCTCGCCTTCGGTCCAGATGCGACGCTTGCAGGTGTCGCCGTGCTCGCTCCATGCGCCGTCTGCTCGCTGCTTGCTCGCCAAGAAAGCGCAGGCGCGATCGATCGCGGGATCGCGCGGCGTGACGCCTGCGGCCATGAGCCCGTGGATCGCGAACCATGTGCCGTAGGTGAAGCAGACGGCCCAAGCGCCTTCCCAGCTCCCGTCCGCGCGCTGCCGCTGGCGAATGAAGGCGACGCCTCGATCGATCGCGCGCTCGATCTTGTCGGCGAGCTCTGGGAAACGCGAGCGCGCTTCGCTCAACGCCTGCACGCACGCGCTGGTGCACTCGACGTGCGAGTAGT
The DNA here is from genome assembly GCA_025362165.1 of Myxococcales bacterium. Classification (GTDB taxonomy): domain Bacteria; phylum Myxococcota_A; class Polyangia; order Polyangiales; family Polyangiaceae; genus JANYHY01. Next base: position 3,367 of record JANYHY010000812.1, read on the forward strand.
CGATCATGATGTCGCCGAAGACCTGCGATGGGTTGAGCGCTTCCATCCAAGCGCCCGCGCGTGTGCGCTCGTACGTCGCCCAGCCGCCATCCGGGTTCTGCCACGAGAGCATCAACGACACAGACTCGCGCAGCAGATCGGCCGGTATTTCAGCCTTGAAACGCGACTGGAGCGCGATGGCGCACTTGAAGCCCTCCGCTGTGCAGTCGGTGATTGGCCAACCGTGCGCGCGCGTGGAGAAAGGCCAACCGCCACGGCTCGCGTGTCGATAGTGCGCGCCTGCGTCTGGGACATCCTCGAGGATCTGATTGTCGCGAATGAACTGGTGAGCGCGCTGAAGCACATGATCATATGCGCGCGTGCGTGTCGCCAAGATCGCTTGCACGGCGAAGGTGGTGTCCCAAAGCTGGCTCGAGTTGTACCCCTGCATCTTGGTCGCGCCGCGCTCGTCGTCCCACAAATAGTCCTGGAGCTTGGTCCACCCGCGCTCGAAGTCGTCCGCACCTTCCGCGCCGCGAAACGAGTGCACGACCGTGTTGAGCACTGCGTTCACGGGGCCGATGTCTATGTCGTTGGTGACGCGGTCCTCGTAGCGAATGTGTCGCAAGCACTCGGCGAGCGCGCGCGCACGAAGGCGCTTGATCGGCCTATTTTCATAGCGCGACAGCACGCGGCTCACAGACCTGAACGCGCGCGTGAGCGGACGGTAGTCGTCTACCTCGGAGACCGTGTCTTTCTCGCGCGACCACTCGACGCGATGCCACTGCCCGCAATAGAGCTCGTCGCGCAGCTGCCGAACGAGGTCGTCCTCGCGCATGGTGGAGCGCGTGCCGTAGAGCCATGCCATGGGTAGGTACACCTGGCGGCAGTGGCACCACAGACGACCTGGATGAAACGGCGCCGAGTAGGGCAAGAGCCAAGACTCCGGCGGTGTTGGATGAATGCCGCGCCAGTCGTAGAGCCCAAGCGTGCACAGAACGAACTTTCCCCATGAAGCGGCGCCGAGCGGCGAGCCGTTCCGCGCGATCCACGTGCGCATGCGCGCAAGGCGATCGTCGTCCTTGTTCTCGCCGAGCATGCGAAGCGCGACGTAGACGAGGCTCGTCGTGAACATACTGCCCGTGGTCGCCTCTGCGTGCAGACCGATCGAGCCGTCGGCGCGCTGCGCACGATAGAGGTAGGTGATGATCCGCGCGCGTCGCGGCTCAGGGATCGGGCGCTTGCTCGAGTACGCGAGCGCGACGAACATCGGCAACAAGAACATCGGCCCGCCGTAGTCGCCGCGCCACGATCCGCCTACGTCTTGCCGCTTCTCGACGTTGGCGAGCGCACGCGCGATCGCGAGCGAGGCGTCCGTGGAGCGAGCGGCGACCGCTGGCGTCTGCATCACGCAGACACAAGCACAGTCATCGCGCGCGAGCTAGCGCACTAGTGCCGAAGCTTCAATTTGGATTGTACAATTGATGCCGCGGACACCAACGCTAGGTGGAGTGCCGTTGGCACGCCCCAATTCCAGCAAACACTGCTGCTGCAGTAAGCGAGTTTGGGTCTATTCGGCGGGCATCCGCCCGGAACGTACTGCTGTACGTGAGGACGGATGACCGTCGAAGAGGCCCAAAATCGCGACCTGCGGCAGCAGTGTTAGTTTGTTCCGCGGATGGTGACGGGAAACGAA
>JANYHY010000818.1 GCA_025362165.1 Myxococcales bacterium
CCTGGCGTCGTGCTCTTGATCTTGGTGCGCGGGGTGGGTGTGAAGCGTGAGTCTCGGAGCGCGACGTCGGAGAGCTCGAGGCGGCGCACCGACTTGCGTGCCGCCGACCGCGTCGTCGGATCAGGGTCCTTGACGACCATGCGCAGGTAGCGGCCCGCTTTGCTGCGCGCCATCAAGAGATCAATCGTCTGCACCGCTCTCAGTCGCAAGCGCGGATCGCGACTGCGGAGATGAGCCTCCAAATCAGGCGGGATCGTGCCGCTCGAAGCGACGTAGAAGCGCGCGACCTCGTACTCGGCGAGACCCTTGTAGCGCTTGAGCAGGCTCTGAATCTTCACTCGATTGGCGAGCGGATCGGCCAAGAGCGGCTTCAGATCGAAGAGGAGGTGTCCGAGACTTTGGCCTTGCATGATGTGTTGGGGTCTCGGAGTCGGCGGCTACTTTCACATCAGAGAAACGCGGGGTGCATAAAGGCTGCAGCGCACCCCGCGCTTTTTCGTTCTTCAGTGCGAGACGGGTTCAGCCGCGACGTAACGTCGAGGACGGAAGGCTAGCTTTGCGACGACTCCGAGACCTTCGAGTGTATCGAAATGATCGTGCCAAGGGCACGATCATTCAGGTTCTGTCCGAGCGACCCGCAGAGTCGGCTAGGAGGCGTTCGGAGAGGAAGAGTCTCGGTCGGCTTCAATGTGTCCCGAAGGCGACGGCTACTTTCTCAGCAGAAGACAAGCACGCGTGTGGCATCACATACGCGTGCTTCTTCATCGTTCTTCAGTGCGAGACGGGTGCGGCCGCGACGTAGCGTCGAGGACAGAAAGCTAGCTTTGCGACGACTCCGAGACGCCCACAACGCTAACAGGCCTGCTTCAATGTGTCCCGAAGGCGACGGCTACTTTCTCAGCAGAAGACAAGCCCGCGTGTGGCATCACATACGCGGGCTTCTTCATCGTTCTTCAGTGCGAGACGGGTGCGGCCGCGACGTAACGTCGAGGACAGAAGGCTAGACCTGCGGCGCCTTCGGGACGGGCCGAGAATATCACGGTAAGCCTGGGTCGAGGACGTCTTGCGCGGAGAGCCATTGCTCCAATCGCTGCCCAATCGGAGTCGTGTCCTCGAGCGTGATCGGGTGGCGGCGGATCATGGTGGCGAAGTCGCGGCTCTCTTCGCGGACGAGCCTGCCATGCGCGCGCAGCTCCTCTTGGCGATCGTGCGAGAGCTCTTCGGCGTCGAGCACGGCGAGGTTCTCTCGTAGCTCGCGCGCGGTGCGCGGCGCAGATACGCACGCGCAGACGCCTGGCTGCGAAAGTGAGTAGCGATAGGCGTCCGACGCGCTGACGGACTCGGACAGCACACGACCGTATGAGAGCGCGCTGAAGCTGAGCACTCCGACGCCGCGCGCTCGCGCCAGCGGGAAGAATTCATCCTCCGCCCCTGGGTGCGCAGCGCTGTGTCGAGTCATCACGACGTCCCATGAATTCGCCGTGATCGCCGCGCACGCGAGCTTGCGGTCATGCGTCGAGAAGCCGATCGCGCGCACCAAGCCTCGCTCCTTGAGACGCGAGAGCACGTCGAAGGACTCCTCTGCGACGCGCGCAGGTGAGCGCACCCAAAACAGCAGAAACACATCGAGCGAGTCGCGACCGAGCCGCCGCAGCGACCGCTCGACGTCCGAGACGATCGCGTGCGAAGAGGCGTGGTACGTCCCCGCGATCACGTTGGCGCTTGGTGTCTTGCGGAGCGCGCGGCCGAGCGCGTGATAGCGCGGCTCCCAGAAGAACGTGTTGCAGCCCGCACGCCACGCGTCGACGTACGCATATGCGTCGAGGTTCGCGACGCCGGAGATCGCGAGCGACGAGATCGCCAGGCCAGTGCGTCCGAGCGGGCGCGTCCGCGGGACTCTTGCCTCGAGCGACACGGTAGGCCGCGCGGGCGTGCCCTCTGCCCTAGGTTGCTGCGCGTCCGCGAAGCCTGAGAGCACGTCGTCGATCCATGCGCGAACGTGCACCGACTCCGACTCACGGCGAGCGCGCAGCGAGGAGAGCGCCTCTGCATCGAAGGTCCGCGAGAGATGGGTCAGCGCGGCGATCCTAAGCTCGTCGGAGGTCTCGCGCGCGAGGGCTCGATCGAGCAGAGTGTTCAGATCGACAGCGCGCTCGAGAGACTCCGCCGCCGCAGCGCGCACGGAGGCAATGGGGTCCCGAGACAGCAGCAAGAGCGTGCGGAGGTCGTCGTCATGATTCGGTGCGAGCCCCCCAGCAGCGCGCGTGCGAAGCCACGAGTCTTCGCTCGCCGAAGCGATCACACTCGCGCGGTGCCGATCGGGCACGAGATGGAACGCAAGGCGACGCAGCGACGGCTGCGGATCGTTCGCGAGCGCGCCCTCCGCCCAGCTCTCGTCGAGCACCGCAGCTCTCACCCAGGGATCCGCGTCTGTCTGCAGCGCGTCCCGCTCGCGCGCGTCGAGCGCCCCATGCCAAGCGAGCGCGCGGATCGCAGAAGATCGCAAGAGCGCGTCTTCGTCATTCATCGCGACGCGCAGCGCGGGGAGATCGTCTCTGCGATCCGCGGCGAAGGTGAGCACACGTCGAAGTAAAACGTCCGCACCCTCGAACGGTAGAGCGCGGAGCAAATCCAGCGCCGCGGGATCACGCCGCGAAGAGAGCGAGTGCGCCGCGATCCGCACGACCTCGACGTCCGCGTCCGAGAGCGCGCCGCGCAGCACGACGTTCGCGGCGGGTGTCTCGAAGCTCGCGAGCGCGGCGACAGCGGCGCGACGCGTCCGCGCATCGGCGGCGCGGGCCAGGCGGAGCACCTGCTGCAGGCGCGTGTGATCCTGCGCGAGGGCGACCGACGAGAGCGCCCAACACGCGGCGCCGACGCCTTCACCGGCGAGCGCGAGATCCAGCAGCGGAGCGACGGTCTCGTCGTCGAGTGCGTCCAAGAGAGAGACCACGGTCTCTGCTGCGTGCGGGACGCGCGGCTCCTCGAGCCAGAGCAACGCGAGCTCGAGAGCGCGCAAATCGGGATCGCGCGCGAGTCGCCTCTTCGCGGTCAAGCGGAGCGCCAGGTGCGGATCGCCCAGACACTCGACAAAGAACGCCGGCGACACGACC
>JANYHY010000085.1 GCA_025362165.1 Myxococcales bacterium
GTCAGCGATGATGAAGAGGTCCTGACCGGGGTGAAAGTTCGACCCACCGCCGGCGAAGACGATCGCTTCTTTGACCGGCGTCTTCACGCTCGTGTCCGAACGCACGATCGGGAATGACGGGTAGATCGTCGGCAATAGAGATCGGTTGGGTTGTGATCGCCAAACATTGAGACCACCGCCGACGACGCGATCGGCCGGCTTGCCCAACAGGTAGTCGAAGACCTGCTCGATGCCCGTGTCGACGACGGTGAGCGATGAGAGGCCATCGCTCGTGAGGCTCCCTCCAACGATGCGCCCGCGGGTGATGGGCAGTGGCGTGGTGTTGGTGAGCGTCAGGAGATCTGCGCTCGTGTGATCGAAGAAGTGCACGCGCGCCCCAGTCGCGGACTGCGTGACGACGTCTTGGTGACGATCGCCGTCGAAGTCTGCGATCACGACCTGCTCGACACTGGTCGAGATCGTCGTCGCCGGCGCGAAGGTCCCCGCGGGCGCGCGACAGACATCGTCTGCACCGCAAGCGAAGCCAGTGGGACACGAGTGTCCAGACGCGGCGTTGCAATCGAACCTGCACGCCAGCGCATCGGTCGAGGGTCTGCACGCCGTGCTGCCGCCGATGCCGAAAGTGTCGCAGTCTTCGTTGCCATCCACGACGCGATTGCCGCACGTGTCCGATGGGATCGCGGGGAGGTCAGCGCAAGAGGCCGCGAAGGAAGTGGTCAGCGCCGCGAGAGCGACGACAGCGAAGGCGCGCTTGGTTGGCATCAGAATGGATTCTCGATTTCCTTGGTCTGCTTGTGACCGCTCCCTGCGTGCGCGGGCCCTACGATTTTGTCGAGCGTGACCGCGATGACCTCGTCGCTCTTCGGCGTCACGACGACATCCTTCGATACGAAGCCCTTCGCGCGAATCGTAAGCGTCACAGCCTCATCGCGTGTGACCGCAAGTGGTGACGCCGCCGATCCCAAGCGCAACTCGCCGCGGAAGATCTCGGCCTCGGGCGGTGCGCCTTGGATGGTGACGTTCACCGACGCAGGCAGAGCAGGCGTGATCGCGACGCTCGCGGACATGCTCGGCGACGTAGCGACGGTCGCGCTCGTCGTCGCGGTATCGACGAGGCCAGCCGTTCTGCGGTCGTCCGTGCGTCGCGTCGCGAAGAACGCCCCAACACCAATCACAGCAGCGACAGCGACCGCCGCGGCGAACGCCCGCGTCTTCCTTGCGGACTTCGGCGGCACCTCGTTCGCAGCGCCGTTGAGCGTCTGCGGGCCTTGACCGAGCATCGTCTTCGCTTGCGCGAGGCCCTCCATCTCGACGGGTGAAAGCATCGGGGTGGAGCGCACCGGCAGACTCGGTTGACTCGAAACGGGCAGCTCGCCAGAGGCCGCCGCCGCTTGCGCGAGCTCGTCTGCCGCCGCGCTCAACGTCTGCGGGCGCTTGTCAGCATCCTTCTCCATCATGCGCAAGATCGCCGCGTCTACGCCTGGCGCGATGCCGTCACGCACCGTTGATGGCGGCGCGGCCTCTGCGGTGATCTGCTTGAGGAGGATGTCCATCACAGCCTCACCGTCGAACGGCAGCTTGCCAGTGATCATCTCGTACGCCATCACGCCGAACGAGTAGACGTCCGTACGCTTGTCCACGCCCACACCGCGCGACTGCTCGGGTGACATGTAATGAGGCGTCCCCATCGGAGTACCCGTTTGCGTCTTCGACGCTCCGCTCGTCTCGCCCATCAACTTGGCGATGCCGAAGTCCAGGATCTTCGGAATCGCGCGACCTTCGTCGTCGAACGTCAAGAACACGTTCTCTGGCTTCAGGTCTCTGTGCGCGATGCCGTGCGTGTGCGCGGCGTCGATCGCACGCGCCACTCCGCGGAGGATCGGGATCGCTTGGGCGAGAGGGAGCGGGCCCTTGCTGCGCATGAAGGCGTCGAGCGTCGTGCCCTCGAGCAGCTCCATGATGTAGTACTGACGACCGTCCGGCAGGGCACCGAACGCGAAGATGTCGATGATGCCTTTGTGGCGGATCTGGTTGACCGCGCGTGCCTCCGAAATGAAGCGCGACACCATCTCCGGTTTGCTCGAGAGATCACGTCCAAGCACCTTCACCGCTGCCGCTTTGCCGATCAGCGGGTGAATCGCTTTGTAGACGGCGCCGAAGCCGCCTTGTCCGATCTTGGCCTCGATGCAGTAGTCCGCGACCACGTCGCCAGCGGTGAGGTCGTTGTCGACGCCCTTGAACGCGGCGTCAGGGAGAAGAGTGCTCCCATCCGCTGCGCAGGTCGCAGTCTCGTCCGAGTAGTGCGTACGACAAGTAGGGCACGTAGCCATTCAAAGACCCTCTCAGGCAGCATAACTCAGCGCGCCCGCAAGGAGTGAAGCACAAGCACGCGCTAGACCAAGCCACGCCGTCCCAGAATTGCCGCGGAAAGCGTCAGCGAAGGATCAGGTCGTCAACGCGGCGACGATCCTCGTGTGTACTGCGGTGCACGCGACGATGACTCCGTTCGTCAACTCGAGAGGGTCACGTTGGTAGTCGATGACTGCGCCTGATCCATTCGTGAGCGTCACGCCTGATCCGCGCGCGATCGCGTCACCCGCGCACGCGTCCCACAACATTCCGGCGCGCTCGAGGTGCACGTAAGCGTCGGCTTCACCGGCGCAGACGAGGACGGTCTTGAGTCCAGCACCTCCAGTGGGGGACGCGTGGGCGTCCAGTCGCTCGACCACAGCGCGCGTCCGTTCGCCGTAGCGCGAGCGTGATACGACCAATCTCAATGGGTCGCGCGGTGGGCGCGCGTGGATCGATCGCCTCGAGCCATCTGGCGCAAGCTCGAACGCGCCGAAAGGACCGCCCGCGAAGACGCGATTCAACGCCGTCGCGTCGACGACCCCGAGCTCGGCGCGACCGTCGCGAGCGAGCCCGATCATCACGGCGAACTCTCCGTTCTTCGCCAAGAACTCTCGCGTGCCGTCGAGCGGGTCGACGAAGAACGTCTCGCGAGAGATTGCGCGAGCGTCGAACGTGCTCGGGTCGCTCTCCTCCGCCACGATCGGCACTCCGGGGAAGTCTCTCTCGAGCGCGCGCACGATGAGCTCGTTCGCGGCGCGATCCACCTCGGTCACGGGATCGTCTGGTCCCTTGTATTCTGCACGGACGTCTCGCGCGTAGCCCGCGCGGACGATCGCTGACGCGTCCGAAGCGATGCGAAGGATCGCCGCGAGGACCTGCTCGTCGTCGCTCACGTGAGGATGCCTGCTTTGGCCAGCACGCGTGGGAGTTTGAGGAGCGCCTCGTCGGGCAGATAGCGCGGACCGCCCCCCGTCTCGCGCACGAGCTCCTCGGCCTGCGCGACGCTGCGCGGACCGAGCACCGCGCTCGACACGAGCGTGTTCGCGAGCGCAAAACGCACGGCCGCAGCACGCAGCGTCTTGACGTCTCCAGAGGTCAGGAACTGCAGTTTGTCGAGCTGCTCGAGCCGCGCTTCGAGCTCGAGCCTCGTCCATCGATCGCGCCGGTGATCTCCCTCGTCGAACTCTCGGTCCTTCGCCCAACCGCCGGAGAGCATGCCGTGCGCGAGCGTCGATCTCGCCAGCACACCAGCCCCGGACACCATCACGTCGCCTGCGACGCGGTGAAGATCGATCGAGTGCACGAGGTTGTACGCGAGCTCGATCACCTCCGCGCCACGCTCGATCGCCGTGCGCGCCACGACCTCGTCTCCCGCAGACACTCCCCAATGAGCGATCTTCTTGGCTAGGACGAGGCCTTCCATCGTCTCCACCGCTTCGCCGCCGACCAACGCGTCTGCGCTTGGGTTGTGCAGCAAGTACACGTCGAGCACGTCGCGTCGAAGGCGCTTGCGCGAGCGCTCGACGGAGTCGCGCACGAACTGAGCCTCGAAGCGCTTGCGCGGCGGCTCGGTGGTGCGGTCGGTGCCGCCCTTGGTGTATCATGACGTCCTCGCGCTTGGCGAAGAGGCGCCCGAGCATCGCTTCCATCTTGCCGCCGCCGTACACGTCCGCGGTGTCGACGAGCGTGATGCCCATCTCCACGCACCGGACGATCGTCGCCTCCGCGTCCTTATCGGTGACCGGTCCGTACGCGTCTCCAGAGAGGCCCCAAGTGCCGACGCTCATCTCGGAGACGTAGAGCCCCGTCTTTCCGAGTGGCCGCTTGCGCACGTCCATCGGTTACACGCTCGCGGCTCTGCGCTCAAGCTCCGCGCTTGCGACGGGCGTCATGCACGGAAAACAGCGCCTGAAGACGAAAATGGTGTGGCGTTCGGATCACGGTTCGGCACCTAGACCCACCGCGCACACATCGACGAAGGGGCGTTTTTCTGGAGAAATCCAGCGCAGCCCCACTCGCGAGCCGTCGCGATTTTCGTGGAACTCGACGTGGGGGTCGCTGTCTTTCCCTTTGAGCGTTGCGAGTGCCGACGAGGCCGGGACAGCGCGAAACGAAGCGTGGGAACCATCCCGCGCAACAGGAAGGGTTTGTCATGAACACGGCGACGATGAGCAACGTGGGCGCTTTGGAGATGGCTTCGAACAAGGAAGAGATCGAAGTCACGATGTTCTGGGGCAAGGCGCTCGACAAGAATGCTCTCGGCCAGAAGCACGTCGCGCTCGAGAAGGGCGTCCGCATCGGCGAGACCGCGGGCTGCGATTTTTCGATCCCGAGCGAAGTGACCGGCGCCGACTCGATCGACCTCGTGTCGTTCCGCGGTGGTGAGATCGTCGTGACGCCTCCCGCGAGCTCGTTCGTGTTCGTCGATCGCTTGCCGCGTCAAGCAGCTCCCTTCGTGTTGGCGCGCGGCAGCGTCGTCGACGTCGAGATGGGCGCGTTCTCGATGCGCATCTCGGTGGGTGATGCAGAGAAGAAGATCCCCACGGACTTCAGCAAGCGCCTCGAAGAGAGCGCGTTCGGCACCATCGGTTTGTCGGCCGTCGCGCACGCTGCGTTCCTCGCCGCCTTCGCGTTCTTCATGCCGTCGCTCAGCTCTGCAGACTCAGAGGGGATCGACCGCGATCAAATCCTGATGATGAAGCAGTACCTCGCCTCCGCGGCCGAGCAGGAGAAAGACACGCCTCCGCCGATCGACGGCCAAGCGAACGACGCGAATTCGGGCTCGAACGCCGGCCAGCCTGCGCAAGGTCAAGAGGGCTCTGCGGGTACGAGCAAGCCAGTCGCGACGAACGGTCACTGGAGCGCGAAGGGTGACGCCAGCAAGGAAGACGTGCAGCTCGCCAAGGAGCGCGCGATCAACGAGGCGCGTGAGTTCGGCCTCATCGGCCTGCTCAACTCTGCGAACGCGAGCGACTCGAACGCGCCTGTCGTCCCCTGGGGCTCGACGCTGATGGGCGCCGACAAAGAGAGCCACCTCGGCAACCTCTGGGCGGGTGACATGGGCGACGCGTTCGGCAGCGGTCTCGGTCTCTCCGGCACGGGCGAAGGCGGCGGCTGCACCGACGGCGACTGCAAGGGAATCGGCATCGCCAAGATCGGCAACTACGGCCTCGGCGGCACGTGCGCACCAGGCGAGGATTGCACCGGCGGCTTCGGCAAAGGTCACGGTCACGTGCCTGGTGTGCACGTCCCGAAGGGCCCGCGCGATCCGCGCATCGCAGACATCAAGACGAACGGTCGCCTCGACCCCGCGGTCATTCAACGCATCGTTCGCCAGAACTCGGGCCGCATGGTCGCCTGCTACTCAGACGGCCTGCGCACCAACCCCTCGCTCGGTGGCCGCGTCGAGACTCAGTTCATGATCGGTCGCGACGGCTCGGTGACGATGGCACAAGACTCATCGGGCAGTGACATGGCGGACATGAACGTGCGTCAGTGCGTCGCCAAGGCCTACTACAACATGAGCTTCCCCGAGCCTACGGGCGGCGTCGTCACCGTGGTCTACCCGCTCGTGTTCTCCCCCACCGATCAGTGAACTGAGAAACGAAGATTAGTGAACTGACCAATAGTGAAATGAAGTGAACAAAGACCCGTCTCGAGTGCGAAGCTCGAGGCGGGTCTTTCCGTTGGCGGCGACGGCCAGTGATTGCTCATCCCACTCGCCCTCCTCGATCGTCAGCGAGCCTACGTTCGCGCCGTTCGCGAGCACGTCCACGATGACGGGTGGCGCTGGGCCGTCCCAGATTTCGTGCCGGATCGGCGTTTTGGTCGCGCGCACCACGAGGCTCCCTCCAGCGCCAAAATCGAGCGTGAAGCGGTCCGCGTGGCGCCAACCGCGAGCGGCGTCGAGGGTCCAGTCACCCTGCGCGTTCAAGCCCTTGGTGACGGACTGTTCGTTGTCGTGCGCGCCGAGCAGCTCGTAGTCATGATCCGCTTCGCTCTCCAAGTCGGCGACGTCCAGCGTGTCCGTGACGACGCCGCCGCTCCACGGCGCTTCTCCGCTGCCGAGCAGCCTGTAGTCGGCCACGTACGCGCGCATGCTCTGGCCACCCAAGATCGTCGAGTCGGTGACAGTTGCATCATACAAGTAGTCACCGAATAGCGCGTCAGTTCCCATCCACTCGGGGTAGACGATGAAATGCGTAGGCAGCTTTTGTGGCTGAGACGCGTGCAGTCGCTCGTAGTGCTCCATGCGCGAGCCAGTCCCGGCGACCCAGTATTTGGCCTCGCCTTCGCTGGTCAGGCCGACGATGTCGAACGTGTGTCGATCGCTGAAGTATGCGATCGCTCCTGTGTCGTTCACCGCGATGCGCGCGTCCTCTGGCAGGTTCGTCTTGGCCCAGCGTGCGATCTTCACGTGTTGCTGATCAATGCCGTGCGCGCTGTTGGCGACGTCGTCGATCGACCAGTCCAGGCGCACCAGGAGCGCGCCCACGAACACGCCTGCGATCAGCGGCGACAGCGAGCGCGCGCGAGGCCACACAGCAGCACCTAGATCGGTCGCCACTTTTGCGAGGCACGCGAGCCCGATGAAGAACCCCGTCGCGAACGGCCAGAGGTAGCGCAGCCGGTTCCACAAGAAGGTGATGTACAGGCACGGAATGAACATCCCAAGCGCGAGCGCGAGGATCAAGATCACACGCCAGTGTTTGTTGGACTGAACGCCGACGATCAAGAGCGCCACGAGCCCCATCAACGCGAACGGCGCCGAGCCCGTCGGGAGGAACTCCGCAGACCACACCTCGCCATTGAGGATCGTGCCGACCAGCGTGCGCGCGTTGGTCACGGCGGTCTGCCACAAGAGGCCATCTTGATAATAGGGATTGCCGAACATCAGCTTCACGACCGTCGTGTTCGAGCGCGTGCTGCCGGTGAGCGCGAGCAACAAGAGCGGAGTGGCGAACGCGCCCGAGAGCGCAAGCAAACTCTCGGAGCGCGAAATGAGGCTATTTTTCCGAGGGAACATCGCGATCGTGAGCGCCACGAGCGCTGCCTGGATCGCGCCCTCGGGGCGAAACAGCGCCGCGACCCACGCCATCATCACCAGAGCTCGCAATGCTTTGGACGTTCGCGCCTCGCGCCGCTCGCTCCACTCACAGGCCAAGCGTGTGGCGCGCGCGATCGCCCACGCGAAGGGCATCACCTCCATGCCGCTCGACGAGCACCACGCGAAGCCAGCGAACGCGAGCACCATGGCTGCGGTCGCGTACCCGCCGAGCTTGCCGACGAGCGGCTCCGCGAGCTTGTGGGCTTCCCATGCGAGCATTCCGTGCGCGAGGAACGCGAGACCCCACGCCGGCCACAGGATGGACAGATCGCGGAACCCTACGAGATAGAACGGCGCCAGCAGAGCAGGCCAGAGCACGCTCGTTGCGCCCGTGGTGATCGGCTCTCCCGCTTGGTACCGCAGCGGGTGACCTTCCGCGATGGCGCGCGCGTATTGAAAATGGATGAACGAGTCGTCCAGCGTGGCGCCTGGATGACCGACCTTCAGCAGCACACCGTGTATGCACCGCTGCGCCAAGAAGGCGGTCGCGAGCACGATGGGCAGAGCCGGAAGCGCCCGCCGCAGCGCGATCTGGAGTCGTGCGTTCGTGCTCAAGCCGCGGGAAAGTCGCCCCTCACGCACTCGCGGTCAAGCGTGAGTGACGCCTACACGTCGGTGGCGTCTAAATTCGACCGATCCGCCGATGGATTGTGACGATCGTGGCCATGTACCGTGACAAGCTACAGCTTGGGGCGTGCCAGCGGCACCCCACCTATCGTTGATGTCCGCCGCAGGCGGCATCAAGTTGGAGGACGCCATGCGGTCGATCACTCTTTCTTTGTTGGCTCTCGGTTTCTCCATGGCGTGCTCGTCTGGGCCGCCGACGCACATCTTCGACAATACGAACGACGGCGGCGGGGACGGCGATCCCAACCAAAACGACGATGGCGGTATCATCATCGGCAACCCGGACGCCAGCCCAAACACCTGCGCGTTCAATGACGGCTCGGACCACGATGGCGACGGCTTCTCCGCGGTGGACGGTGACTGCAATGACTGCGACGTGAACATCAACCCAGGAGCGTTCGACATCGCTGGCAACGGGGTCGACGAAGACTGCAGCGGCATGCCCGATGACGAGCCGGCGAACTGCGACAGCGCCCTGAAGATCGCCTCCACCGATCCGTTCGACGGCGCGAGAGCGATGGACCTCTGCCGCAAGACCACCTCTGGCGCGACCGGCAAGAACCGCATCTGGGGTGTGACCACCGCGAAATACGTGCTGCCGGACAGCACAGTCAGCAACAACCCCAACTTCGATTTGGGTCACGGAATTCTGACGGCGTTCGGCAAGGACACGAAGAAGCCAAAGAACAGCAAGCCGCAGCTCGGCGCTTCCATGTTTGCGATCTCGTCCGGCTCGGCGCG
>JANYHY010000120.1 GCA_025362165.1 Myxococcales bacterium
TGACAGCTCTGCGGGCACTCCGCTCCGCGTGAGCGCGTCGATGAGCGCACCCAAATCGTTGGCGGAAGAGTCGATCGACGTGGGCACGACGCGAGGCAGCCAGTACCTCGTGATGCCGTCCTCTCGCACATAGCCGATGACGCTCGGTAACCCCGGCACCGCACGATCTCCGAGCGCGTCAGCGATGCGCGACCAGCTGTTCGGCAACAGTGGCAACAGCGTGATGATGGGACACGTCGCGCCCGCGAGCCGCGCGAGCATCTGCTCGTCGAGCGCCTCTGCGGGCAAGCAAATGAGGACCACGTCCACGCTATCGGGCAGGTCTGCGGACTGTGTGACGGAGTCTTGCGTGAGCGACTCGTCGTTGTCGACTCGCTCGATCGTCAGTCGACTCGGCAACGGCGCGCGCACGACGAAGGTCACGGCGACGCCTGTGTGCGCGAGCCTCACGCCAAGCACGCGGCCTACCGCACCCCCACCCAAGATCGCGACGCGCATGCTGAATCAGCGCGTCGGACGTCAGCGATAGGTGAAGCGAAGGTCGTGATCGCAGATGCGGAACACGTCGCCCTCTGCGATCTGTTTGCGCGCGATCCGCTGCCCGTTGTATTCGACGCCGTTCGTCGAGCCCATGTCGACCATGAAGTAGACGCCGTTCTGGAACTCGACCATCGCGTGTTGGCGAGAGACGTTCGGATCCTTCAGCGTCAGGTCGCTCGACTGTTTGCCGCGGCCGATCACGAAGCGCTCCTTCGTCACCGGCACTTTGTCACCTTGATAGAAGCAGCTCAGCGTCGCGGCCGGAGCTTGGCTCTGTTGCGCGTAGCCGTTCATCTGCGGCGGCGCGAGACCACCGCGCGGGATCGGCGGCGGAACGCTGCGAGGTGACGCAGGAGGCGGCGGACGCGACGGGACCTGCATGCCACCGCGCTGTGGCGGCGCGAGACCTGGCGGCGCGAACGGAGGAGGAGCAGCGCCCATCGGTCTGCCTGGTGGCATCGGGAGTCCGCCGCCGCCGCGCGCAGGCGGGGGAGGCAAAGCACCACCACCTCGCGGAGGAGGCGGGAGCGGACCAGGCGATCGCATCTGAGGCGGTGGCGCGACCGCGGGTGTCGCCATCGCGTTCTGCTGCTGCTGCGACGACGATGGGAGCGAGCTGTCGCGTTGCTGCATCATCGGTTGCATCGGCTGCGCGCCAGGTGGAGTGCGCACGGCGACCGAGCCAGTGCCGCCATAGCTTCGCTGTCGCGCGTACTGCTTCATCGCCTCGTTGATGAGGTACCCGACGCTGCACTCGAGCTCGCGCGCCATCTGCTCGAACGTCTCCCAGAGGACGTCTCGGCACTCGAAAGAGCGCGTGCTCTTTTTGTTCGGATCGGGCGAGGTCAAAACCGGTCTCCTTCGCTTCCTTCAGTCGCGGACCACGGGCGGCGCATGAGAAGCGCCACCTGTGCATCATACCATTTTATCAAGTCACTGAGTCATCGAGGGGATCACGCAAAGTTTGACGAAGTCGCCGACCGTCTTGATGTCCTTGTCCTCGGTCTCCTGCGATCCCGGGGATTTCGGCACGCCGCACGTCCAGCCGCACTGATCCTCGGTCGCACACTTCGGGACTGGCGTGGCGTCGTTCTGGAACGGCGTGACCACCGCTACGTCAGTCTTCTTGCCGTTGTAATAGTACCCGAGAGCGACGAGCTTGGGCCCGAGCTCCGACGCCGTGAGGTAAGGAGCGATCGCGTCCTTCGCGGGAAGCTCACCCTTCGGCGCATCCATCTTCTGGATGAGCCCGCCGAAGTTGATCGGTTCGCTCATGCCCATCTTGGTGCCCGCGGAGGTGGGGAGGTGCTTCATGAACTCAGGTAAGCCCTTCGTCGTCATCGTGCGGAGCACGAGGGATCCCGCGACCCACCGGATCTTCCAGTTCTTCGGCTGGAACAGCGTGTAGAGCTTCGGGACGATCTGCTCCTTGGGGAGTTCGCCGAGGCGGGAGAACGCGAGATCGCGGATCGAGTCCGGCGTCGCGTCGTCTTTGGCGATCGCGAAGACCTTGTCTACGTCCGTGGTGTTGTTCTTGTCGATGCTGCCCTCGAGCGCAGCGAGCGAGGCCTTGCGGCGATCTTCGCTGTTCTTCGGGTTGCCGGCGAAGTCGAGGCAGTAGTCGATGGTCGGACGACCGCCCAGCCGCTTCATCGCGCCGAACACCTTGGTGAGCTCTTGATCTTGGAAGCTCTCGAGCTGCTTGGCGAGAGCCTCAGGGGTGACCGGCTTGGCGCCGCCCGCCTCGTTCCGCTTGTTGGACTCCACGACGAGCGGCTTCTGCTTATCGATCCACGCCTGAGATGCGATCTGCTTGCCAAGCGCAACGAGCGCAGTCGAGCCTTTGACTTTCGTGTCCGGATCGCCGAGGTCTGCGATGAGCGCCGCGATTCGGTCGACCTTGGTGGACTGCTCGGTGATGAGCGTAGGCAGGCCCTTCACGCTCGGCGCGCCCAAGAAGCGCATCATCTGCTCGACGCCATACGCCTGCGAGTTGTTCTCGATGCGCTGTTCGAAGTCCGTCTGGCTCCAGGTGATGAGCGCGTTCTGAAGGGCGGTCTTGTTGGCTTCACCCTTCACGAGCGGAGGGTCGTGCGAGAGCATCGAGAACGCGGCGTCTTTGTAGGGGATCGACGCGTCGACCGTGGGCGCGCCGTTCTCGGCTTTCGTTGGCGGGGCCGCTGTGATTTGCTTGGTGAGCTCGGGGACCATGCCGGTCACGATCTTGTCGAGGGATGGATCGTCGAGCGAGCTAAGCGCGGTGATCAGATCGTCCAGCCCGATGCGCCTGCCTGCGCGCGGCTTCATCCGAATGAGCCCGATCGCGGCCTCCGTGCGGAGCTCCTTGGAGTACTTGTCGTGAGTGACCACGGCCACGAGCTTGTCCGGGCCACGTTCGGTCGTCTCCCAACGCTGAACGTCGGACTCGCTGACCGCGCACCCCGCCAATCCGCCCATCGCAGTGCTCGTAGCCACGGTGAAAACACCCGCCCGAGCTGCCCTCAACCACCTCTTCTCGACCATGCGTGTCAGCCCTCTTCGGATCTTCGCCTGATTGGTCACAGCCCACGAGAGTGGGTACAGAGACCACCCGCGACCCTCGCGCCAGCGGCCGATGGTACGACGCTTGTTGGACAATCCCAAGCGCGTTTGCAGCGAAAAGACGACGGCCTCAAAAGTTGCCCGGCGCCTCGAGGTGCACTTATGGTGAATGTAGGACAACGTAAGTATGGCCTTGCTTCCCCTGTTTGCTCCCCGTCGACCCCTCGACGCGAACGTGCGGATCGCCTCGGTCGTGGGCGCTCGCGCCGGTGTGCACGCGCGCGGTCGAGAGGTCGCAGCGCTCGTCTTGTGGACTGTCGCGTTGTTCATGTCGCTGGCGCTCGCGTCCTATCGCGCGCATCAGGGCGAGGCGGTCGGTGACAACTGGGTCGGCCCCGTCGGAGATGGGCTGGCGCACCTGCTCGTCGGCGCTCTTGGGATTGTCGCGTGGTCGATCCCGTTGGAAGCGCTGCTCCTCGGCGTGCCCTTCGTGCGCGGCAAAGACAGCCTGATCACGCCTGCGCGCGTCGCCGGTGATCTCCTCGTCGTGCTCATTACCTCTGCGCTCGTGCAAGTGGGATGGCCCACCGCGCAGGCCTTCGGGGACGCGAGCGCGAGCGGCGTTGTCGGTGAGCTGTTCGGCGAGTTGATGCGCTCGCTCTTCTCGACGATGGGCTCGTTCTTGATTGGCTTCGCGTGCCTCGGGTTGATCCTGATCGCGCGCGCGGCGTTCTCTTTCATCGCGCTCATGCACGCGCTCGGACGGCTCGGTCAGAAGAGCGCAGAGGGCACCGCCAAGGGCGCGAAGACCGCCCTCGACGCCTGGAAGACCGCGCGCAACATCGAGCGAGAGAAAGCCGAGACGGAGCGAAAGGCCGCGCTCCCTCCCATCGTCGAAGCGGATGACAGCGCAACGATTGCTTTGTCAACGACCGAAGCGGACGAGATGCCCGAGGCCATCGAGCCTGTCGTGCTCACTGCGACAGAGACGATCGACATCGACGACGCATGCGCCGCTGCGCTCACCCAAGACGACGAGCCAGTCGCGAAAGTCAGCAAGAAGCGGCGCGCGAAGAAGGCAGACGCTGTCATCGGAGAGGGCATCGAAGAGGCCGTCGCCGTCGTCGAAGAGAAGAAGCCCGAGCCGAAGCCGAAGAGAGCACGTACCGCAAAAGACGCTGTGGAGATGGAGATCGTCGACACGAGCGCTGCGCTGGAGAAAGAGCTGCCCACCAAGAGGCAGGACAAGAGCGCGAGCGGCTTCAAGCTCCCCACGCTCGACTTCCTGGTCCCCGCGGATGTCCAAGAGGTACGCCCGGTCGATGAAGAGCTCTTGCGAAAGAACGCCGACCTGCTCGTCAAGACGCTCGCCGACTATGGCGTGGTGTGCAAGGTCGAGGCTGTGTTGCCTGGCCCCACAGTGACCACCTACGAGGTGTCGATCGGCGCGGGCACGAAGGTCAGCAAGGTGGCCGGTCTCGCCGACGACCTCGCGCTCGCGCTCGCTCGCAAGGTGCGCATCGTCGCGCCGATCCCTGGAAAGAACCGGATCGGGTTCGAGCTTCCGAACGAGCGCCGCATCCCCGTGAGCCTGCGCGATCTTGTCGAGGATGGTCGCTTCCAATCGCTCACCGCGCCGCTGCCGGTCGTGCTTGGTCGCGACATTCAAGGTCACCCCGTCTACGCCGACCTCGCCGCGATGCCCCACGTCATCGTGGCCGGCGCGACCGGCGCTGGAAAGAGCGTCGGTCTCAACGTGATGCTCACTTCGCTGCTGTATCGACGATCGCCCGAGGAATTGCGGCTGTTGATGATCGATCCGAAGGTGGTGGAGCTCGCGCCCTTCGACAAGATCCCGCACATGCTGTTGCCTGTGGTCACGGACATGAAGCAAGCGGCGACCGCGCTCAAGTGGGCCGTCGACGAGATGGAGCGTCGCTATCAGCTGTTTGCGGACGCGGGCACCAAGAACATCGGCACCTTCAACGGCTGGGTCGAAAAGGTCCGCCGCGGCGACGTGAAGAACCCGCTGCCCAAGCGCGTGATCGGAAAAGATCACAACGGTCTGCCCGACGAGGTGCGCCCCGCAGACGGCGAGGAGGGCGAGCAACCGCTCCCCGAGAAGCTGCCCTTCATCGTCATCGTCGTGGACGAGTTCGCGGACTTGATGATGCAGCAGGGTAAGGAAGTGGAGGTCGCAGTCGCGCGTTTGGCTCAGAAGGCGCGCGCCGCTGGCATGCACGTGATCCTCGCCACGCAGCGACCGAGCGTCGACGTCATCACGGGCATGATCAAGGCTAATTTCCCGACCCGCATCGCGTTTCGCGTCGCGCAGAAGGTGGACAGCCGCACCATCCTGGACGAGCAGGGTGCAGAGCACTTACTCGGTCGCGGCGACATGCTCATCAAGCTCAACGGCACCAACGAGACCAAGCGCGTGCAGTGTCCCATGGTGAGCGAGGATGAGGTCCACGCCGTCACCGACCACCTCCGTAAGCAAGGCGAGCCCGTCTACGATCACGACATCCTCAAGCCTCGCGACGAAGACGGCGGCGGTGACGAAGAAGAGATGGACAAGGACTCGGTGTACGACGACGCCGTGCGCATCGTCGCCGAGACGCGCCGCTGCTCGACCTCCTGGCTCCAGCGCAAGCTCGGTCTCGGCTACAACCGCGCCGCCCGCATCGTCGAGATGATGGAGCGACAGAACGTCGTGGGTCCTGCGAACGGCACCAAAGACAGAGAGGTATTGATCAGTGCGCTCTGACGGCGATCACGGATCAAGCCGCCTTAGGCTGCAACGAGCCTCTTTGCAGCGGCTTTTGCGCGCGCTCGACGAGAAGCAAAAAGCTGGTACTCTGCGTTGTTCCATGGCGTCAGAGAGACCCGCAGCATGAGCGGTCGCGCGCGTCGATCGAACGAGCCCGAGTCCGAGTCCCCGGAGGTGCGGGACTTCGAAGAGGGCGAGCGCCTCAGCGGAGTTGGCGTCAGCCAAGCCTATCGCGTGCGGCTGATCGGCGACTTGTCCAAGCTCATCTGCGAGGGCGACCTGCCAGAGAGCATGCGCTCGGCGGGTCTGTCGCTCATCGGATATCTCGCGCGCCGATTCCCTGGCGAACAAGCGCACTCACTCGGCGTGGACGAGGCGCGTAAGGCGCTCGAGCTTCGCGGCGAGTGTACCGAAGTTCGCACTCGCCGCCGTCGCTGAGAGTGGGGCCGCAGTTGTCGCGCCGAGCAAGCTGGCTTCCGCTCGCGGTGCTCGTGACGCTCGCGCTCACGTTCGCGATTCGCCGGAGGTCTCCTCCAACGCACGCCGTGAGCATGATCGTGCCGACGAGCGCTGCCGCGATCCCAGTGCCCGCGAGCGTCATCACCTCGATCGGAACCTGGGATGCCGGGTCTCTCGTGAGTCCGCGAGGGCTACACGGCGACGCGCGACACCAGCACCGTTCGCGCTTCGTCGGTCCCGCGGCGCCAAAGCTCGCTTGGGCTCGCGACGTGGGCGGCGCGATCGAGGCGCAAGTCGTTGCGTCGCCAGACGAGACGACGCTCTACGTCACCACGCTCGCTGGAAAGCTCGTCGCGCTCTCACGAGACGGAGCAGTTCGGTGGAGCGTGGATCTCGGAGACCGCGCATACGGCACGCCGCTCGTCGGCGATGACGGCATGGTCTACGTCGGCAGCGACAGCAAGCGCTTCTATGCAGTGTCCAAGAGTGGAACGATCGTTTGGAAGCTCGACGTGGACGGGGAGGCCGACACGAGCGCCGCGATGGCGCCGGGCCCGCGGATCGTGTTCGCTGCGGGCTCCACGGT
The DNA here is from genome assembly GCA_025362165.1 of Myxococcales bacterium. Lineage (GTDB taxonomy): Bacteria > Myxococcota_A > Polyangia > Polyangiales > Polyangiaceae > JANYHY01. The sequence continues at coordinate 6,897 of JANYHY010000120.1, forward strand.
CTATTCGCTCGCGCTCGATGGCACCGTGACTTGGCGGTTTGCAGCCAAGGAGAAGGTGTTCTCGTCGCCCGCCATCACCGCGTCGGGGCTCGTCGTCTTTGGCTCTCAAGATGGCGGAGGCTACGGCGTGGATGCCTCCGGCAAACGTGTATTTTACATTGATTTCGGGGCAGACGTGGATGCATCGCCCGCGGTCGGCGACGACGGCGCGATCTATTGGGGGACCGACGGCGGAGACGTCGCAAAGAGCAACGAGCGCGGCGAGGTCGCGTGGCGGACCCACGTGGGCGGCTTCGTTCGCGGCGCTCTCTCGATCGCGCGCAGCGGCGATCTGCTCGTGGGGACGTACGGCCCTACACCGCGCGTGGTCCGCGTGACGAGCGACGGCGCGCTCGCAGGTTCGCTCTCGATCCAAGGCACCGGCGCCGCGGAGTTTGGAGTCCACGGCGGTCCCCTAGAAGACGAGGCGCACGCGCTCTTCTTCGGTGCTCAAGATGACGCGATCCATGTCGTGCACGCGGACGGCTCCGAAGCGCGCTTCGAGACTGGCGGGGACGTCGACGCGCCGATCACTCTGTTGTCCGACGGGTCGATCGTCGTCGGCTCGGACGATGGCAAGGTGTACTGCTTACGCTAGAGGTCTCTGAACTCCAAGCCGACCCTTGCGGGTCGCTTGGACAAAACCTGAATTGCTCGTGCCCGTGGCACGATCAATTGGGGCGTGCCAACGGCACCTCCCCTTGCCGAAGGCCGTTGATGTCCGCCGAAGGCGGCATCAATTGGTGCGTCGGCTCCAAGCACCGGGTGTAGACTCCCCGCCGGTGATGGCCGGCATACCGCCCACGCTCGACTCGGACGCCGAAGATGTCGTTTGGGCGCTGCAAACCGCCGACGCGCTTTGGAAGCGGGCCGAGCGCGTGGACGCGATCGTGTGGCTTCGTCGAGCAGCGCAGGCCGCTGGAGAGGCGCAACAAGACGATCGCGCGCTGGTGCTCGCGCGCATGGCGGCAGAGCTCAGCGACTTGATCGCGACAGCGCCCGCGGCGATTCCATCGAACATCGCTCCTCCGATGAGCGAAGCTCCTGCGGCCGGTGTGGACGATCTCCTCAACGACTCGGACATCGACGTCGTGGTCGATAGCGCCGACGTGATCTCCGCGCCGGCGACGTCGAATCCTCAGATGCAAGTCGCGACCGCGCCGATGGCGTTCCGCCCGATGCCCGTGCCGTCATTCGCGACCGCATCTCCCGCGCAACTACCTCCGCTCGCGGACATGATGGAAGCGGTCGAGGCGAGCGTGCTCTCGGCTTCACCGCCGGAGCCGCACCGAGCGCCCGCGGTCTCAGCAGCGCCATCGCCTCCTCCCCCGCCGGAGCCGCCTTCGGAGGCGCCTTCGGAGGCGCCGCAGTCGCCGCTCGTGCTCTCGAGCGTCTCTTCTCCACCGGCCGGTGAGGTGCTGACCGCAGCGCAGGCGCACGCGGGCATGCTCGATCCGTGGGCGAACGCGGAGCCGCCACCGCTCCCGAAGATCGCCTCTGCGCCCAGGATTTCCACGTTCGAGGACGACGACGAGGTCGTCACGAGCGTGAAGGACCTGCAGGTCAAGCCGAAGCGCCCGCCGCTGCCCGCACCACTGCCTGAGAAGCCGATCGTTGCTGAGTCAACTGTCGCGTCCGGGCCGTCGCCTTCGTTCGAGCCCTCACTTCCCATCGTGCAGGCGTTCGGTCCGCCCGCTGCGCACGTCGAAGAGGCTCCTCCTCTCGCGCCGTTCGTCCCGATTCCGTCCGCGGAGCCGACGCTCGTCTCCGCGGGGACCGAAGCCACGGAGCTGCCGATCGATGAGGCCAAGACCGACGTCGAGAGCGCACCCGTCGCAGAGATCGCCAAGGCGCAGATCGCGCCGAAGACACCGTCGCTCCGCGCACCCGAGGTCCACACCACGCCGAGCGTGGAAGCGCCCGCGACCACCGTGGAAATTCCGTCTGTGCCGACGGTGGACGCGCCGCCGGTCTTCCCGCTGAAGGTCGAGGTGCCCGCGCTTGCTGCCGAGCTCGAGACCATAGAAGCGTTTGGCGACATACCCGATGACACGCGCGCAGACCTCGCGAGCGCCGCGATTGTGCACGCGCTCGCCAAAGACGAAGAGGTGACAGGGTTCTCGCTCGCGGTCGTGTTGGAGGGCGAGGTCGATGTCGCGGCGATGATCGTGGACATGCCCGCCGAGCGACTCAACAAAGGGCGCGTGCTCAAGCCGACAGGCTCGCTGCGAGAGAGCGTGCCGTTACGGCTGATTTGCGCCTCCGCGAGCGCTCGCGTCGCGACGTGGGACGACAAGGACATCCAAGTCGCGTTCAAGGCTTGCCCGTGGGTGGAGGATGATCTTCGTACACACGCGGACCGCGTCTTGGCGCTCATCGGCGTCACGATGGGACCGCTCGCGGATCGATTGGACGACTCCATACGAGCGCAGATCACCAACCGCCTCATCGTCCGCGAAGTCCCCGAGGGCAAGGAGCTGGTGGCGAAGGGCGCGGCCGTGCGCGAGCTCGTGATCGTAGGACAAGGCGTCATCGAGCTCATGGACGACGGCGTCGCGGTGGGCAGCGTCGGTACCGGCGAGATACTCTTCGGTAGCGAAGTCGTGGGCGGAGGCAAGGCACCAGCGACCGCGCGCGCAGGCAAAGGCGGAGCGCTCGTGCTGGCGGTGGATCGCGGCGTCGCTCAGGAGCTCATCGTCACGTTGCCTCCGCTGCTCGAGCTCCTCGCCGGCATGTAGTGGAGCAAGTCAGCGTATGCCGCCGCTGCCGGCGCCGAAGCCACCAATGCCGATCAGGAACGAGACGTAGCCTGTGTTGTGGACGCTCGTGAAGCGCAGATCGTACTCGGCCGCGACTCCTAACGTCATCGTCGCGGGTCTGATGAACATCAACGCCTCTGCCACCGGCGAGAACATACCGAAGCCGAACGTGTCGCCTTCGAGTGTAGTATGCACGTTCTCGAGTTGGAACAGGTGAAAGCCGCCCAAAACCGCGAACGCGATCTTCGAGGTTGGGCCGAGCGACGAGCCGGCGTACGCCATCGGACCAATCGCGACCTGCTGCACGTTGGGTCCAAACTTCGTGCGGAGCATCGCGCCGGCACCAGCTCCCGATCCATCCGAGCTGCCTGCACCGAGGCCTGCGTTGGCGTTGAGGGCCACCGCTGCTTGCTCCGGGTTCTTTGCGATGGCGTGCGCGTAGCCGGCCTCGACATTGACGAGCGCGCTGCATCCGCTCGTCAGCAGGAGCAACAGCGAGAGCCACTTCAAAACGCCACCGACTCGGCGTGATCTCCGAACGCCGCCTGCTTGACGTCGTCCGCCTCGACGTCCCAGTGCAGCTCCTCGTTTCCTTGCGCGCCCGCAAAGCGCAGGCCGAACCACTTGGCCTCGGGCGAGACGGTTGGGCGGCCGTCATCGCTGAACGTCGGGAAGGTGATGCGGAACGCTTGTCGCCAGACGGTGGTGTAAGGGAAGTATCGAATCTCGAGGGGGCCGGGCTTGATCTTGACGAGCTTGCTCGGCGCCGTCTCGTTTCCCTTCTCGTCGATGAGCCGCACCGTCCAGCCGCTCTCCGGCCTGGTGAGATCGTTCCATCGCCACTTGGTGCCATAGAGCGCGACGTAGAACT
>JANYHY010000133.1 GCA_025362165.1 Myxococcales bacterium
GGAGTCCGAGGACCGCCGCCGCGATCGGCTGGATTTCAGGCGCGATCGCGATCCTTGGTGTCACACTCCCCGCCGCGATGATCGCCCGGCGACCGATCGCGGTCGCGCCGCTCGCGCCGATCGTGCTCGCGGATGCTCCTCCAGAAATCACGCCATCGGCGAACGTGGAGGAAGACTCGGGCGTCGCGGCTCCTCCTCAGAAGCCTCACGTATGGCGCATCGCAGACGACACGAGCGACTCGCGCGCGAGCGTGCTCACGGGGACGGTGGGCAGGAAGGGCATGCTCGCGGCGATGCTCGCGGCGGGGCTCACCGACAAAGAGTCGCACCGGGTGATCCGAGCGTTCTCGAGCCGGAAGAACCTCGACCGCGCGAACCCGAAGGACACGTTCTTCGCCGAGCGCAGGACGGACAGCGACGCGAGAGCGCGGACCGACGCGTCGACGACAGCTAGCTCGCAGTTGTTCGCCTTCGAGCTCGTGAGCTCTCCGTTCGACGTGTGGCAAGCGAAGGTGGACGAGAACGGCGAGCTCGTGATGCAAAAGCTCGATCTGGAGCCGGACCAGGTGCGCGTCGCCGTGGGCTTCATGCTCGGTGACGATCTCAAAGCGACCCTGAAACAAGCGGGATTGCGCGACGAGATCGTTCCGATGATCGACGACGCCCTCGACGGGCACGCGGAGCTGTCGGACCTGCGCGCGGGCGGCAAGCTGCGCCTCATCGCCACCGAAGATCGCCTGGACGGAGAGTTCGTTCGGTATGGCGCGCTCGACGCGGTGGAGTGGACTGGCGTGGGCCGCGCCGCGATACGCGTGTATTGGTTCTCCAAAGGGTGGACCGAGCCCGCACACAAAGAGGAGAAGGGCTCGCGCGGCGGTTACTACGACGCCAAGGGGCACCAGCCGTACCACGGCGGTTGGCGCAGCCCGATCCCGCTCGCGCGCATCTCTTCGCGCTACAACCCCAATCGCATGCACCCCGTGCTTCATGTGGTGATGCCGCACAATGGCGTCGACTTCGCGGCGCCGAGCGGGACGCCGATCTACGCGGCTGCGTCTGGCGTGATCCGCAGCGCTGGCGACGGCGGGCCGTGCGGCAACATGGTGCAGATCGATCATCCCAATGGGCTGACCAGCGCGTACTGCCACATGTCGCGCATCGCCAATGTTCATGTCGGCGACCACGTCGAGACGAGGCAGCTCATCGGTTACGTCGGCCAGACGGGTCGCGCGACCGGACCTCACCTCCACTTCGCGGTCAAGCGCGGGGACATCTTCATGGACCCGCTGGCGCTCAAGCTCGACGGCGTGCGCGTGCTGCCGAACAAGGACAAAGACGAGTTCGACGAGCTCCGCAACAAGGACGACGAAGCGCTCGACGCGATCACGATGCCGGCAGACGACTCAGGCTCGGACGCGGGCGGCAACGACCCCCAACACGACCCGACGAACGAAACGAAGAGCGAAGCTGATAGCCCTGAATTCTACGAGCAATGACGCCGCCGGTTGGGCTTGCGTGAAGGGCCGATCTAGTGCGACTCTGTGTACGGTGCCGTGAGCTTTGTGGCTCGCTGCGCCGAGGAAAAGGTCGCCATGCGCAACGCGCTGTTTCTCGCATCGTTGGTCTCGCTCACTGCGCTCGTTTATGCGTGCGGCAGCGACGGTGGAGTCGGCACGACGACCGGCGGCGATCCGGATTCGGGGTACGAGTCTGGTTACATCCCTGGGCAAGACAGCGGACCGCTACCGGGACAAGACGGCACCGTCCCTGATCCTGGGCTCGACGCGAGCCTCGACGTCACGTGGCCTGACGGCTTCACCGTCCCCGACACCGGCGGCGTGGACTCTGGAACACTCATCGACAGCGGCTGCTCACCGCCCGGCATCAGCTGCTCGGCGAACATCGCGTACACATGCGACAAGAACGGCAGCCTCTTCGCCGACGATTGCACGCTCAAGTCTCTCACCTGCGCAGACGGCTTTGGCTGCGTGAAGTGCATCCCAGGCTCGGGCACGTGCAACGGATCG
>JANYHY010000148.1 GCA_025362165.1 Myxococcales bacterium
ACATGTTCGGCAACGCCGAAGACCCGGTGAAGGGCCGGCAGATGCCTGATCACTACACGTGCCGCGCAGCCAAGTTCGGCAGCGTCAGCTCGCCCATCGGCACGCAGATCACCCAAGCTGTCGGCTTCTCGTGGGCGGCCAAGATCAAGAAGGATGAGCTCGTGTCGCTCGTGTACTTCGGTGAGGGCGCGACGAGCTCGAACGAGTTCCACAACGGGATGAACTTCGCCGGCGTGTTCAAGACGCCCACGGTCATGTTCTGCCGCAACAACGGCTGGGCGATCAGCGTGCCGGTGGAGCGTCAGACCGCGAGCAAGACGTTCGCGGAGAAGGGCATCGCTTACGGCATCCCGGGCATTCGTTGCGACGGCAACGATCTCTTCGCCGTGATGAAGGCCACGAAGGACGCCGTCGCGTATGCGTCTTCCGGCAAGGGGCCCGTGATCATCGAGGCGCTCACGTATCGCTTGAGCGGGCACTCCACCAGCGACGACCCGAAGGCGTACCGCAAGGACGAAGTCGTAGAGGCGTGGAAGAAGCGCGACCCCATGGTCCGCTTGCGCAAGCACCTCGACCACGAGTCTCTCTGGAACGACACCAAACAGGCCGAGCTCGAGGCGATGCTCGAGACCAAGATCAAAGACGCGGTCACCGCCGCAGAGAAGAAGCCCGGACCACCGCTCGAGACGATGTTCGAGGACGTGTTCGCCGAGCTCCCGTGGAACCTGAAGGAGCAGCGCGACGAGCTGCTCCGCGGTCCACGCGCCAAAGGCCACTAACCTTGCCGTCGCCTTCGGCGAGCGACAACAGCATGATCGTGGGCTTCGCCCTCAGTTCCCGTATGTAGAGAAGAGCGAGATCTCAATGACTCAGATGAACATGGTTCAGGCGATCAACAGCGCGCTCCGCATGGAGATGAAGCGCGACGATCGCGTCGTCATCCTCGGCGAGGACGTGGGCAAGGTCGGCGGCGTGTTCCGCGTCACCGCTGGGCTGTTCGACGAGTTCGGCGATGATCGCGTGATCGACACACCCCTCAGCGAAGGCGGCATCATCGGGTGCGCGATCGGTATGGCGCTCTACGGGCTCGTACCGGTGCCGGAGATCCAGTTCTCGGACTTCATCTTCCCCGCGTACGATCAGATCGTCAGCGAGCTCGCGAAATTTCGATACCGCTCCGGCGGCGAGTACCCGAGCAAGCTCGTCATCCGCACGCCCGTAGGCGGCGGCATCCGCGGTGGCCACTATCACTCGCAGTCACCCGAGAGTCAGTTCATCCACGTCGCGGGCTTGAAGGTCGTCTGCCCGTCCAACCCCCATGACGCAAAGGGCTTGCTTTTAGCGTCGATCCGCGATCCAGATCCTGTGATGTTCTTCGAGCCCAAGCGCATCTATCGCGCCGCCAAGGGTGACGTCCCCGAAGAGGACTACACAGTCGAGATCGGCAAGGCCGCCATCACACGCGAGGGCAAGCACGTGACCGTGATCGCGTGGGGCGCGATGCTCTACGAGGCGCTCGCCGCCGCCGAGCAGGCCGCCGAGCAAGGCGTCGACTGCGAGGTCATCGATTTGCGCACCCTCTGGCCGCTCGACATCGACACGGTGATCGAGAGCGTGAAGAAGACGGGTCGCGTCGTCGTCGTCCACGAGGCGCCCAAGACGTGCGGCTTCAGCGGCGAGATCGTCGCGCTCATCAACGAGAAGGCGTTCCTGCACTTGGAGGCGCCTCCCATCCGCGTGACTGGATTCGACACGCCGTTCCCCTACACACTGGAGAACGAGTACCTGCCCCTCGCGCACCGCATCTTGCCAGCCGTCCTAGCGACGGCCCGCTTCTAGGAAGAACCTATGGCCCTCTGGGAATTCAAGCTGCCGGACATCGGCGAAGGCGTCACCGAAGGCGAGATCGTCAACTGGCTCGTCAAAGAAGGCGATGTCGTCAAGGACGATCAGCCCATGGTGGAGGTGATGACGGACAAGGCCACCGTGACGATCGCCGCGCCGCGCGCCGGGGTGATCACCAAGCTTGGCGGCAAGGTCGGGCAGATCGTCGCCGTGCACGCCGTGCTGGTGGTGTTCGAGCTCGACTCTACAAACGCTCCCGCGCACGGTCACGCGAACGGTGCTCCGAACAAGGACGACGGGCCCGCGGCCACAGCGGTGGGAGACATCAAAGAGTCACTGCCTGGAATGGGCGCGCGAAAGCCAGTCGCGGCACCTGCTCAGCTGGCTTCTGCGAGCGCTGGTTACTTCAACGACAAGCCGCTCGCGACTCCGGCCACGCGAAAGACCGCGCGCGAGCTGGGGATCGATCTGAAGCGAGTTCCGCCGTCTGGCGCGCAGGGGCGGGTCACCAAAGATGACGTCGTCGCGTTCTCGCGCGCAGACGTGGAGCCCACGACGACGCGGCAGCCCACTGCGGGGGCGTCACAACAGATGACACGTCAAGCAACGCCCAGCAGCGCGATTGGCGCGATCGCGGCAGGAGCGCTGGAGGAGCGCGTCCCGTTCGCGGGGATGCGCCGGAAGATCGCGAACAAGATGGCGCAGTCGGTCCACACCGCGGCGCACTTCACGTTCGTCGAGGAGTGCGACGTCACCGCGCTCAAGTCGCTGCGTGAGCGGCTCAAAGCGCCCGCGCTCGAGGCAGGCGTCAAGCTCACGTTCCTACCGTTCATCGTGAAGGCCGTCGTGGCGGCGCTCAAGAAGCGCCCGATCTTGAACTCCGCGCTCGACGAGACCACGAGCGAGCTCGTCTATCGCAAGTACTACAACATCGGCATCGCGGCCTCGACCGACGCGGGTCTCATGGTGCCCGTCGTGAAGGACGCCGATCAGAGGAGCCTGCTCGACATCGCGACAGAGATCGATCGGCTCGGCAATGAAGCCAAGACCGGCAAGAGCAAGGCGGCGGATCTGTCGGGCTCGACGTTCACCATCACCTCTCTCGGCGCAGACGGCGGACTCTTCGCGACGCCCATCATCAACTTCCCAGAGGTCGGCATCCTCGGCGTGCATCGGATGAAGCAGCGCCCTGTCGTCAAAGACGGCCAGATCGTCATCGGCGAAGTGATGCTGCTCTCGCTCTCGTTCGATCATCGCATCGTGGACGGACACGTCGGCGCCGCATTCGCCTACGACATCATCAGCTACCTGGAGAACCCAGACCGGCTCTTCTTGCAGATGGTGTGAGCGGCTAGGGGCACTGATCGGTGTACGTGGCGCCGCAGGGGAACGCCACAGGGGTGTCTGGGCTCGTCCCCGTCATCAGCGCGGGCTCCGCTTCGAAGCCGAGTCCGAGCGACAGCGCGTCGCACGGAGCTTGTGGGTCTGGGAGGACGTTGCTCGAGATGTCGGTCGCCTTGCAAATCTGCGTCTTGATGTCCTGGTAGGTGACGTCGTTGCCGCACAAGTAGCTCGTGGTGGAGAACGGGTCCTTCTCGATCTGCAACGTCGTCAGCAGATCGCGTGCGCTCCATCTTCCGGTGAGGCGGCCTTGCTTGAGCGCGAATGACTTGGCTTGCGGCACGAGCACCGCGGTCAGCACGCCGCCGTGGAGAGTGAACGGATTCGCGTTGGAGATGAGGCGAATCGGAAAGTCCGCGTTCGCGACGAGCACGCCGTTGTTCACGTACGCGTTGATGTCGATGTAGTTGGCGATGAACGGCGGACCCGAGCCACCGAGCAGTGAGGCGGGGCTCGCAGACCAGTGATCGTTGCCGTCGTGGAGAGGCGCGGGACCAGAGCCTCCGTCGGGCAACACGGTGCCGTTCGAAGTGAAGAGAGCGAACTCGACGGAGGTGTCGTTGGCCAGACCGTTGTAGTGGCGCAATCGCAGCAAGAGCCCGCTCTTGCCATTCGTGAGCGCCGAGTTGAGTTTGTCTGAATTGAACGTGTTGCTCAGCTTGCTGAACTTCAAGAAGAGCGCACCACCGGAGTTGTCTCGACCTTGCGAGTCGTCGCAGTGAGTCGCCGCAGTCGTCCGGCAAGACTCTGGTCCAGGACACGTGCAGGTGTGATCGAGATCGAGGCTGAACGCCGACGTGCCCGCGTCGAAGCCAAGGTCCAAGCCGGTGACCGCTTCGACGATCTCGAGGTCGCCGCCGTCTGGGTCGTCCTTGTCGGGCCTGTTCGGCGCGAGCGCGTGCTCGCACGGATCC
>JANYHY010000159.1 GCA_025362165.1 Myxococcales bacterium
ACACGCGCGCGTCGCGTATGCGCTCGCGTCGCATTTCCACGGATCGCCGCTCGGCCCGAAGCCTCTACCGATCGCGATCACGTCGCCGCGCGCGGTGACGATCATCGAGCTCGCGATCGAGACGCTCGTCGATGGTTGCCTCGGCGAGGCGGTCGGTGCGCGCTTGCTCGCGGCGACCGCCGAGCGCATGGAAGGCCTATTTCGTAGCCAGATTGCGAAGATCGCCGAGGATGAGGAGCGACACGCGGAGCTCGCGTTTGCGATCCTCGCGTGGTGCGCGAACAACGGCGCGATGGAAGCGATCGCCGACACCCGAGCTGCGATGACGGTTCGGTTGGAGGCAAGTCCCTATTTGGCGATCGACGAAGCGCGAGCGATCGCGGAGTCCGTCCGGCGCGAGGTGATCGACCCGTGCCTAGACGCGCTGCTCTCTCAACGCTCGCAGATATAGGCGCGCATCGCGGTGCTGTCGTCGATCGCGTGAGCCGCGCGTGTGTCGTAGCGCGCGCGATCGATCGTGACGTACGCGCGAGCGAAGTCGGTGGCGCGTGGCTCGAGATCGCCCCACGGGAGCGGGTACTTCGACAGGTCGCTGCCATCCTCCCACTTCCATGGTGACGTCGCGGAGTCGCGCGAGAGGCCGATCCACGTGTCGATCACGCCTAGGCCTTCGATCGCGGCGAAGAGCTCCTCGCGCTCTTCACGAGTCGCGAGCACGACGAGCCTGCCGTTCAGCTTCTGGCAGTTGCTCTGCGCGACGTCGGGGGCGGTGGGTGTCCGCACGACCACGTAACTCTTTTTTCCCGAGGTGAACCCGAGCGAGATGCAGGTGCCGTCGGGGCACAAGCGCGTGAAGTCTCCGACGGGTTCGCGCTCGCAGAGGACGGGGCGAACCGCCTGAGCGAGATCGCAAACCGAGGTGTACCAAGGGGGCTTCGTCGAGCGATTCCAACTCGCGCACTCGCCCGTGGAGCCGCCGTCGAATCGCGGCGGAAACACCGTCGCATCGGGATCGTCGATGCGCGCCCAGCACCCCGTGCAGTCTCGTCCCCACCCGAGCTCGCCATCGTTGATGTAACTCGGCGTCATCCCGCTGTCGTCGTTCAGCGGGCCCGCGAGCCTCAGCGCGCTCCACGCTGCATAGCCGATCGCCGCATCAGGAGCGTTGCGGACCTTCGGGCCTTGGGCTTGCGCGACGACGAACGCGAGCTCCTCGGGGCTAGTGAACGTCACGAGATGTCCGCCGTTAGGAGGCCCGCCGCAGAAATGCTCCGCGAAATCCTTCGAGGTCGCGGACGTCGCCCAGTAGTAGCAATGCGCGGTCTTCGGATCGATGAAGCCCCCATCGCAGTCGACGAGGCAGCCCGACGTGCAGCCGTTCGCGCCTTTCGGGCCAGCGTCGCCAGGGTCGCACTGCTCGCCCCGATCGAGGTCGACGATGCCATCACCGCAGGTGGGGGGAGGGGGCGCAATGGGCGGGATGACCTCGAGATCCGGCAAGCAGGCGAGGCCGACGGCCGTGACGAGAGACAGCGCGATCGCGCCCAGCGCGAGCCTCTCCTTGGTCAAGGCAACGAGCACGGCTTTAAGGGTAGACTATGGGAGAGCGAGATGGGTAACGACGGCGATCAGAAAACCGCGCTGCAGCCAAAGAGGCTGGGACGGTACCGCTCGCTCATGTCCATCGGTGAGGGCGGAATGGGTCGCGTGGAGCTCGCGCTCGAGACCGGAGACGGCGGGTTCGAGCGGGTGGTCGCGCTCAAGCGCATGCGCCCGGAGATCGCCAAGGATGCGCGCCACACCGAGATGTTCTTGAACGAGGCGCGGCTCGCCGCCCTGCTGAGTCACCCGAACGTCGTGCACACGTTCGCGTTCGGCGAAGCGGACGGTGAGCTGTACCTGGCGATGGAGTACGTGCAAGGCGAGACGCTCACCGCGATCGTCGAACGCTGCAAATCCCGAGGAAAGAAGCTCGATCTTGACGTTGGACTCGAGATCCTCGAGCACGTCTGCGACGCCCTTGCAGCCGCTCACGATCTGCGCGATGTGCAAGACAAGCCGCTCGGGCTCGTGCACCGCGACGTCACTCCGGCCAACGTGATGGTCTCGTACGACGGTCACGTGAAGCTGCTCGACTTCGGCGTCGCAAAGATCGAGACGGGCAACAACCTCACGCGCGCCGGCGAGGTCAAAGGCAAGATGGCGTACATGTCGCCGGAGCAGGCGATGAGCGATCCGCTCGATCGCCGCAGCGATCTATACGCGGTGGGCGCGCTCCTCTACGAGGTCACGACGGGCGAGCGTATGTGGGGCGATGGCCCCGAGCTCGACATCATGCGGCGAATGACGAAGGGCGAAGTGCCGGCGCTCACGGCTGCGCCAGAGGCGATTTGTGCGCTGCATGCGCGACTCGTCCAGCACTCGGCGAGCGATCGACCGCGAGACGCGAAAGAGGTCGCCGGCAAGCTGCGCGCCGCGAAGACGACGGCGCCGGATTTGGCGCTCGTGATGCACGAGTTGTTCGCGGACGACGCGCGCGAAAAGCGCGAGGCGCTCAGCGCTGCGATGAAGACGAGCCCAAACGTCGCGAGGTCGGAGGCGCTCGATTTAGCGGCGGAGGCGCCGCCCGCGACGCTTTCCTCCACGCCTCGTCCTCCCACGCGATCACGGAGCGCGCTCTGGGGCGCGATGGGTGCTGCGGTCGCGCTCGTGGCGCTCGTGGGCGGATCGCTCGCGTTGAGAGGCGGCGCGCCGAGCGGTTCGGAGACGACCGTGATGGATGCGTCGCGGACCCTAGAAAAAGCTACGATCGTGAGCGCAGCGCCACAGCCTTCTGCTCCGCTATCGAACGTCGCGAGCGCTCCCCCGCCTTCGCCGCCACCGAGAGCGACCACCCTTTCGATCCCGACCGGCAAGCCCACCTCCTCTGCGCCCGCACCGAAGGCATCCTCTTCATCAGCGCCGCCCGTCCTCGATGTCGATCCGAACCCGATCTGAGCTCGCGCTCTGTCTGGCGGCCTTGATGGTCGCGCTACCTGCGCTCGCGCAGGACGCGCCGCTGCCCCAACAAGACCACACAGAGGACGACCCCGCGATCGCCGCTTATCGCGAGCGATTCAAGATGGGACTCGAGCGCTACAAAGCGGGAGACGTGGCGCAGGCGATTCAATATTGGGAGCCGCTCTACCGAGACCTCGGACCGCAGAAGGGCTATCGCGTCGCCTATGATCTCGCGCGCGCTTACGAGACGTTCGGAGACGCGACGCGTGCAGCCGAGCGGTTCGTCGTGTTCGTGGACGAGACGAGCGCGCGTCGCAGCAAGGGCGAGACGATCGACGAGCTCGTGGAAAAAGAAGCAGAGGACGCGACTCAGCGGCTGGAGTCGCTGAAGAAGAATCGGGCGAGAATCTCGGTGCCGGCGACGACTCCGCCGAGCTCCGTGGCTGTGGACGCGACAGAGCCACGCCTCGCGGGCTTCGTCGCCTACGTGGTCGGCGGCGCGCACACGGTCGTGTTCGATCCCGGCTCGAACGACATGCAGAGGAAAGAGGTGAGCGTCGCGAACGGGGAGGAGATTCAGGTGACGAAGGACTCGCCCGCAGCTCCGCCGCCGCCACCGCCGCTGCCAGTCGTCACGCGACCCGAGACGACACACCCGTTCTCTCCTGCGTGGATCTTCGTCGCTGGCGGCGCGACCCTCGCGAGCGGCGTGATCCCTTACCTCACGTACTCGCACGCGAACGATCTGCGCGATCGCTTCTCGCCCCCGCACGCTGCCACTGCGTCCGAGCAGAGCGATTACTCTTCGGCGCGCGCTCTCGCGTACGGGAGTTGGGCCTTGCCGATCGCTCTCGGGCTCTTCACCACCGCGCTCGCGACCGTGTACTTCGCGAAGACAAAAACAGTGTGGGTCCCCGTGTTGACCGAGAAACAAGCCGGATTCTCGATCGTCGGCGCGTTCTGATCAGCGCGCCTTCATCCAATTGATGCCGCCTTCGGCGGACATCAACGGCCTCCGGCGAGTGGAGGTGCCGTTGGCACGCCCCAATATGCAGTCACGGCGATCACCACCGCGAGCGCGATCAAGAAGAGCCACTTGACGCTCGGGTCGGGCTGCGTCTTGTCGAAGAGGAGGCGCGCGCGCTCTTTGGTTCGTGCATCACCGTTCGCCAACAACGGCGAGACGCCAGCGCGCACTGCCGCGTAGTTACCTGCCTCGAACGCACGCTCGAGCTCATCCAGCGTCCTATCGTCGTCCTTCGTCACACTCAGCACGAGCGTATGGTGCACCAAAGATCGCGTATGCTCCAGCGATGCGACTCGGACTCGTACTGCTCGTGGCGCTCGCCATCGCCGGGCCCTCGTGCACGCTCGATCCCTCGTCGTCGGACGTCGTGCACGGGATCTTCATCGCGCCCCAGTCGCTGGCGGAGCTGACGGACGAGCACTACCTCGATCATCCATGGCCAAGCGATGTGCGCCGTGATCCAGGCGGGAGCATCCACATCGAGGGCCTCTACAACGCGTCGACCAGTCCTGTCGTCTCGAGCTACGTCGGCACGACCAAGGGAATGCTCGATGGGTTCTCACCCACGGCGGCGTCGTACTTCCGCTTCGACGGCGATATCGATCCGACGACACTGCCCTCGACGCCCTTCGCGTCGCAGTCGTCCGAGAGCGGCGTGCAGCTCGTCGACATCGATCCGAACTCGCCCGAGCGAGGGTCGCGAAGACTCGTCGAGTGGCGGTGGCGGAGCGCCCCAGGATATTACTGGTTGCCCCACACGCTCGCGGTCGCGCCTGCGCACGGGTATCCGTTGCGTCCACGCACACGCTACGCGCTGGTGGTGACGCGCGCGGTGAAGGCTCTGCGCGGTGGCGCGCTGGAGCCGAGCGACGACCTCTTGGAGGTGCTCGGGCGTCGCGCTCTCACGGCGAGAACGATCGGCGTGCGCGAGTCCTTCAATAACGCGCTCTACGAGCTGTCGCGCGTCAACGTCACCGCGAGCGACGTGGTGCAGCTCACGGTGTTCACGACCAACGATCCCAAGCAGGACCTCTTCCGCGTCGCCGATCAACTGCCTACGGTCATCGCGGCCCCGACCGTGGATCCGACGACGTGGGCTCAGCGCGAGCAGAAGTTCGCCTATGACGTGTACGAGGGCACCTACGGGCCGGCCCCCAATTTTCAGGCCGGAAAGCTGCCTTTCGCGAACCTCGGAGACGGCGGCGACTTCCAGTTCGACAGCTTCGGAAAACCGATCGTGCAGAGCACGTTCACGATGCGCTTCACGCTGGTCGTGCCGAACGCGACGCAATGTCCACCTCCCGCATCGGGCTATCCGATCGTCCTGTACGCGCATGGAACCGGTGGCGACTACCGCTCCATCGTCAACGAGGGTCACCCGGTGGGTGGAATGCTCGCGTCGCAATGCCTGGCGTCGATGGGCGTGGATCAGATCTTCCACGGCATCCGCCCCGGCGCTCCACCGATGACTGAAACGCCGGCCCAGCGAGAGAGCGACATTCAGCTGTTGTTCTTCAACCTGCAGAACCCGATCGCCGCACGCACGAACGGCAGACAAAGCGCGATCGACGTGATCCAGCAAGCGCGCCTCTTCACGGACTCGCACACGCTCATCCCGGCGAGCGTGTCGCGAACGGGCGCAGACATCGCGTTCGACGCCTCCAAACTTTTGTTCGTCGGACACTCGCAGGGCGGAGTGAACGGCCCGCTGTTTCTCGCTGCAGACAACAAGGCACGCGGCGGAGTGTTGAGCGGCACGGGCGGCATGATCACAGTCGCGCTCTTGGAGAAGACTCAACCACCGCCGAGCGTGGCGGGCGCCGTGCGAGTGCTCCTCAATCTCTCGTCGCACGACTACGACGACGAACTCGATCTCTTCCATCCCGTGATCAACCTCGCCCAGATGATCGTGGATGCGACCGACCCCATCAATTACATGCCCTACATCATCGAGCACCCGCGCAAGGGGTTCGCTCCGAAGAGCATCTACCAGACAGAGGGGATCGGCCCGGACGGCGTGGGAGACAGCTACGCGCCGCCGCACGGCATCGAGTACGCGTCGCTCGCGATGGGATTGCCGCGCCAGATACCCAGCGTGCGCGTGATCCCGAACGCGATCTACACGGGTCTCTTCGACGTCACCATTCCACCAGACGGTCTGAGCGGAAACCTCGCGGGCGGAAAGGCGAGCGGCGTCCTCGCGCAGTTCGCGCCGGTGCAGGGGAGCGACGGCCACTTCGTGTTGTTCGACGTGCCGGAGGCGCGCCTACAAGCGAGTGTATTCTGCAAGAATCTCGCGAACGACCCGAAAGGCCGCGTCCCGCCGATTCAGTGAGTGCGAGACGTCAGGGGAACATAGGACATGCGCTGCCGTTCGGCGTGACGCAGATGTACGCGCTCGGCGGCATCTTGTGCGTCGGCTCCGAGCAGCACTTCTGCCCCTGACCGCAGGTCGACGGATCGTTTGGGTTGCACATGTCGAGGCTGCCCGCCTCATAAGGGATGGACGAGTCAACAGTTGACGAGTCACCGTTCGACGAAGAGTCCTTCGCGCTCCCGTCCGATCCGGAGTCCGCGGTGGACGAGTGATCGAGCGAAGCGTCGATGGGGTTGGTCGACGTGCTGTCGCCGCAAGCGGCGCAAATCACTAGCAGCAAGGCAAAGATAGGTGATCTCATCTCCGAAGGATGCGCGCGTTGTGCGCCTCGCGCTATGATCATGTGTCTTCGCGGAGGCGCCATGAGCACGAACATGTCTTTCTCTTTGATGGTCAAGGTCGGCGCTTGCGCGGCCGCGGTGATGGTCGTCGCGTTCGTAGGGTGTTCATCTACTCCGGAGACACCGGCGAAGACCTGCGAGGCGTCCGAGTCGCTCTGCAACAACGAGTGCGTTGACACCGTCAACGACCCCGCCAACTGCGGCGCGTGCGGGACAGCGTGCAAGCCAGGTGAGGTGTGCGGCGGGAGCGCGTGCGCGCTGACGTGTGGCGCGGGCTCGACCCAATGCGGCGCCTCGTGCGCTGACGTGAAGGTGGACCCGAAGAACTGCGGTGCCTGCGGGACGGCGTGCGGCGTCGGGCAGGTGTGCGCGGCAGGCGCGTGTGTGGCGCAGTGTCCAGCCAATCAGAAGATCTGCCTGGGCGACGGCGGCGCGGTCGGGTGCGTGACGACGAACACGGACTCTGCCAATTGCGGTGATTGCGGAGTCAAGTGTCCCACCGGCAACGTCTGCGTGGCGGGCAAGTGTTCCGACTCTTGTGGCGTGGGCGAGGCACTTTGCGCGGGCGACGGCGGCGCGTTCTATTGCTCGGCCACGCAGAACGACAACAACAACTGCGGCGCGTGCGGCAGCCCGTGCCCATCGGGTCAGGTGTGCTCGGCGGGCAAGTGCGCCGACAGCTGCGGTCTGGGTGAGAAGCTCTGTTCAGGCGGAGACGGCGGCGCGGCCTATTGCGCGGCGCTCCAGACCGACAACTCCAACTGCGGCGCGTGCGGCACGACGTGCATGAACGGTCAGAAGTGCGTCAAAGGCGCATGCAAGCTCGAGTGCGCGCAGGGCCTTACGATGTGCGGCAACGAGTGCGTCGACACCAACACGAGCCGCGACAACTGCGGAAGCTGCAACGCGCCATGCAGCGGACTCACGCCGAGCTGCTACGGCGCCAAGTGCGTCAAGACGTGCGTCCCCTCGGGCACGCGCCAAGCTTTCAACACGGAGAACTCGGCGACCGCGAGCGGCTGTTGGAAGGGCAACCCGTGCGGGCAGGACATCTACAACTTCAGCCCCAGCTTCGGCGCAAATTTTCAAGCGCTGAACGAAGACGTCGTGTGTGGTGGCGTCACGTCTTGCGTATCTCACGTCGGCGTCGCGACGTATCAGTTCTCCACGTCGGTCTGCCAAGGAGCGTGGGACGTGTACTGCGGGCTCGTGAAGGTCGGCACGATCGACACCAACGGCAAGACCTGCGCGGGTACTGCGATGACCAACGGATGCAACGTGATGTTCCAACCCGTCGCGTGCAGCACGATTCGCTTGGTGGCGTCCAAGGGCAGCGGGACGATGAGCTGCTGCGGCGGCAACTCGCCGGACTCCATGGTCACTGCCATCAGCGCTTGGTGAGATTCAGAACAGGCCGTGCAGCGGTCCGCCGCGCTTGGCGAGCTC
>JANYHY010000182.1 GCA_025362165.1 Myxococcales bacterium
GCACGCGTTGAGGCCGTCACAGCAATGCGACTCCGCCCACGACTCGCACGCCGGTGACCACTTGCTCCCCGCGAGCGAGACCCCGCACACCGCAGGGACGCTCGTGTCCGCCGCATCACCCACGCTCGCATCTTTAGGTGACGAGTCAACCATTGACCCGTCCATCGCGACGCCATCGGGCTCCGCGACGCGACTGCAAGCGCACGCCGCGAGCGCGACAATGACTGCTCGCATTATCAATTGCTGGCGAACTTCTCGGCGGGGTACTTCTTCGCGGCGGAGTCCAGGTGCTCTGTGACCATCGCCGACGTGATGACGAGCGGCAGCAGATCGCGCGAGCCGTCTGGGTAGATGATCACGTAAATCGGGATCCCGCTGCGGCCCTTCTCGTTCTTCAACACGTCCTCGACCATCGCGTCCATGTCGTCGTCTTGGACCGTCATGTCGACCTTCATCGGCAACACGCCGCTTCGCTCGAACGCGCCACGGACGACGTCAGTCTCGATGAACGCTTTGTCGTTGGTCTGACAGGACGCGCACCAGTTCGCCGTGAAGTCCAAGAACACCGGGCGGTGGCGCGCGTTCTCCGCAGCGAGGCGATCCTTGTTGTAGGGCGTCCACAGGAGGTGTCCGTCCTTGACGACCGGCTCCGTCTTGGTGCCCCCGCCAGTGGTGGCCAGGATCGCGGGGCCCGCCGTCAGGGCCTCGGGCTTCGCGAATGACACGAAGAAGTAGCCGAACGCCGCGAGACCACCGACTTGCACTCCGCGGATCAGCCAACGGCGGAACGGAGGCGCCGCGACACCACCAAAGCGCCCGCCCAGCCAGAGCGCGAAGCCCAACGCGACCAGGAAGAACATGAACGAGGCCATGCTGTCGGGCGTGACTTGCAGGAGCATCGTGCGCATCAACCAGACGGCGGTCGCGAGCAACAAGAAGCCCATCACTTGCTTGACGGTCTCCATCCACGCGCCGGGCTTTGGCAAGAAGCGCGAGACTCCGGGGATGAGCGTCAGCATCAAGTAGGGGATTGCGAGGCCGAAGCCGATCGTCGCGAACACGAGGACGGTTTGATAGGGCGCTGCTTCTGCGCCGAGCGCGAAGGCCACCGCAGTGCCGAGGAACGGCGCGGAGCACGGCGTCGACATGAGCGCGGCGAACAGCCCGTTGCCGAACGAGCCCCAGAACTTGTCCTCGTCTCCGTCCTCACGGTTGCTGGAGATCGCCAGCTCGAACACGCCGAGCGCGTTGAGCGCGAACGCGAACACGATGCACGTCATCACCGCGATGAACTCGGGGTGTTGGAACTGCATCCCCCAGCCGAACTTCTTTCCGCTCGCCTTGATCACCAGCACCACGATGGCGAGCGCGATGAACAGGCTCATCGTCCCCATCGTGTAGGCGATGCCGTGCATGCGGCGCTTGCTCGCGTCGTGTCGCGCGTGCTCCACCACGCTGAACGCCTTGAGCGCGAGCACCGGCAGCACGCACGGCATGATGTTGAGGATGAGCCCTCCTGCAAGGGCGACGGCAAGAATCGCTAACATCGGGGCAGTCCCTCAGTGTTCACGGTGATGAGTCAACCAGCAGTGCAAGGCTCGAACCTACGCGGGTTGTCCTATTTTCTAGCATCTAATGGGTGAGAATGCCCGATGGTCGTCAGGGGACTGGATCAGTTTTCCGCCATCTTGGCGAGGGTCGCCCGACTCATGCCGACCTCTGGCTCGAGGGCGATGACCATGGCCGTGCGCCCGGACTCGGTTCGTTTGACGAACGCTTGGAGGTAGCGACGCGCGGCAGGCCACTCGCGCGCGGCGTAGGCGAGGTGACCAAGCACGAAGCGCCCATACCCCTGCCCGCACGGCGCGCGCGACAGGTCGTCGATGATGTCTTGCAGATCACTCACGCGCTGTCCAGCCGCGACACGCACGAGCGCGAGCTGCGCGCGATAGAGCGGCTTGTCCGTGGTGCCCCAGCGCGCAGCGCGTTCGAGCGCAGCGATCGACTCCTCGTAACGCTTCGCGAAGAACAGCAAGCTCCCGAGCGTCCAATGGTGCAACGCCCTCCGATCGGCCGGGCCCCGCCTCGTGGCGCTCCGCAGGTGCAAGAGCGCCTTCTCCAGATCGCCAGCAGCAGCCGCGGCGCGCGCGGCGTCTTGGTGGAACACATCCACGAGCACACCCATCTCGACCGCAGACTCCGCCGCCTGCAGCGCGCGCGCAAAGCGTCGCTCTTCGAAGTTCGCGAGGTAGACCTGTCGCAAGAGCATCGCGTGCGTCGTCTTGTCGATCGCCGCGCGGCAAGCGAGCCCCTTCTGCGCGAACCGCGCGCGGGCCGCCGTGGTCTTCGCGTTCATGGCTTTGCGCAACCAGTCGTCGGGCTGGGCGGGGCGTTGTCGCGCGGGCACTTTCGGCGCCTCTGCCATTGCACGTGAGTGTAGCACGTACACTAAGGCGCGGCCTGCAACGGACTACCTGCGCGCGCGCATCTGCGCTACGAGAGCCGACGTGCATCGCTCATTGTTCATGTTCGTGATGGCGTTCTGCCTGGGCGTGCTCGCCGGGTGCGGTCGCAAGGCCACCGAGGCTGATTGCCAGCTGATCGTCGATCAGAACGTCACCGTGCAGATGAAGGCGCTGAGCATCACGGACCCCGCGTTGATCGCGAAGAAGCAGGACGATCTCAAGGTCGAGCTGGCCAGCGAGATGAAGGACTGCGTAGGCAGGCGCGTGAGCGATGCCATGATGGCGTGCGTGAAGGCCGCGCAGACCACCGACGAGATCCAACGATGCTTGCGTTGAGGCTGGTCGCGATCACGATCGTGACCTCGTCGATCGCTGGGTGCAGCAAGAAAGTGACGCCGCAGCAGTGCGACGCGATCGTCGAGCACTACGCGGAGCTCGTGGTGCACGACACGAAGAAGGACGCATCCGCAGAAGAGATCAAGGCAGAGAAGGAGCGCGAGACCAAGGAAGCGAAGAGCGACGACGCGTTCCGCAACTGCACGAGCGAGATCGAGCCCGCCGACTACGACTGCGCGATGAACGCGTCGAGCGCGGACGCGCTGGAGAAGTGTCTGGAGTAGGCGGGCTCAGCTCTTGGTGTGCGCAGCGCGCGCGGTGAGGATCGTGCGCTCGTCCTCGCCTTCGGCGGACTTCACGTCGTACACGACGTCGCCGCCGAGCTTGCAGACCTCGTCCTTGAGGGTGCGCCTGCAGTCGTCCGCGGCCGACGAGCGACCGCAGCTCGCTCGCACGCG
>JANYHY010000224.1 GCA_025362165.1 Myxococcales bacterium
GCGGCACCGTCGTCCTCGACACGACGAACTTCGTCTCCGCCCCAGCAGCAGCGCTCGTGACGGCTCCGACAGGATGCACCGCGCTGGACAAGGGCTCCATCGGCAACTCGAAGGTCAAGACGATCCACTTCGAGGTAGACATTCAGGCCAAGGCGTTTGGTAGCGCCACGACCACCCTGACAGCCCTGCTCTTGGGGCCGACGTACACGCTCTACTTGCTGCTCACAAAGGATGGCTCGATCTTCTACAATGAGGATCAGAGCTTCCCAGACGGTGGCCTCACGTATCAGAGCTACGGCGCCGGCCAACTCGTCCTTGGGCAGTGGGCACACGTGAAGCTCGACGTCGCGCTCGGAAACCCCTCCTCAATGGCGACTCTTCTAATCGACGGCGTCATGAAGCTTGGGAAGACTACCGGCACGCTGGTCTCGGAGGCTTCGCTCGAGCTGCAGGTCGGCAGCTGCATCTACCAAAACAACGGCGGGTCGATCCTGTTCGACAACGTCATGTTGGATTTGGGGTACTGACGTGGGAGCCGAACCCCTCATCGCAGAGATCGCGGATGTGGTCACCGAAGGTCAGCTGATCGCTGGGCGTTACGAGATCGTGCGCATCCTCGGCAGGGGCGGCATGGGAATCGTCGCGCTCGCGAACGACGGCGAGCTCGATCGCAAGGTCGCGCTGAAGTTCATGCTCGGCGACAAAACGAACTCAGGAGACGCGGGCAAGCGCTTCCTGCGCGAGGCGCGCGCGGCAGGCAGGCTCGCGAACGAGCACGTCGCGCGTATCTACGACGTCGGCACGAGCGAGGACGGTCTCCCGTATATCGTGATGGAGTACCTGTTGGGCTCGGACGTCGGCGAGCTGATCCACAAGGGTGGTCTTCCGACGATCGAGACCGCAGTGGATTGGGTCTGCCAGACGTGTGAAGGGCTCTCGGAGGCGCACGGCGCAGGCATCACGCACCGCGATCTGAAGCCGTCCAACCTGTTTCTCACGGAGCGACCGAGCGGGCGAAAAGTGATCAAGATCGTCGACTTCGGGATCTCCAAGATCTCGAGCGAGAATGCGCTCGGCCGCGGTGACATCACCAGCACGCAGACCGCGATGGGCTCGCCGCTTTACATGTCGCCCGAGCAGATGCGCTCTGCCCGCAGCGCGGACGCTCGCAGTGACATCTGGGCGCTCGGAGTGATCCTGTACGAGCTGCTCACGGGGACGACCCCGTTCATCGCAGAGACGCTGACGGAGCTCGCGCTCATCGTCTCGCAAGACCAGCCGAAGCCGATGGAAAGCCTGCGTCCTGGCCTCCCCGACGGACTCATCAGAGTCGTGCTCAAGTGCCTGGAGAAGGATCCGGCCAAGCGCTTCTTCAGTGTGAGCGCGCTAGCGCAGGCACTCGAGCCGTACCGCGAAGCGACGCGCGCTTCACACGCTTCGCTGCCGCTCATCGCACACGCGCCTGTGGTGGGTGAGCTCGTGAGCACGATGGAAGCGCCAAACAACGCGCCTCACGTCGCAGTGCCTCACCACTTCGCGCAGACGGACGCAGTGAGCGTCACCGCGTTTGCAGCAGCACCGAAGACCAAGCGCGCGCCCATCCTGATGATCGCGATCGTCGCAACTGCGCTCATCGCGATCGTGATCGCTGCGGCGGTCGTGCTTCGCTCCAACACTCCCCCAGCCGTTACCGCGTCGGCCACTGCTGCGCCGTCGTTAACGCCGACGGTCGTGGCAACCGCCAGCACCGCGCCGTCCACCGCACTCTCCAGCCTCGCGACCGCGACGACCTCCGCGCCCACGGCCATCGCCCCAACAACGACCGCGACGACCGTGAAGCCGCCCGCGAGCGTGACTGCGGTGAAACCAACCACGAACCCGACCGTGACGACAAGCGCGCAGAGCTGCAGCCCTCCGTACTACTTCGATGAGAGCGGCCACAAAATCTACAAGGTGAACTGCCTTTGAGAAGGATCGCGCAAGCTGCGTCTCTGCTGTCGTTGCTCACGCTCGGCTCGTTCGCGCACGCGACGAACAAAGCGGAGTGCGCCGCCGCATCCGAGCGCGGCCAGAAGCTACGTGATGACGGAAAATACATCGACGCGCGCGCGTCGTTCGTGACTTGCGCCAGTGAGGCTTGCCCCGCGATGATCCGACAGGACTGCGGCGAATGGCTCGGACAGATCGACAAGACGATGCCGTCGATCGTCGTCGTCACACGCGACGCGGACGGTCATGACGTGGACGCGACTGTCACGTTGGACGCCACGAAGCTCAACCTCGACGGACGGCCGATCGTCGTCGATCCCGGCGTGCGCACGATGCGCGCGACGCTGCCGAACGGCGCTGTCATCGATGAGCGAGTCACCGTGCGCGCGGGCGAGCAGAACCGGCAGATCGTGCTCCAAGCACCCGCCGCCAAGAAGACCGACGGCGTCGTCGCGAAGGTGACCGACGACAAGCAGCCCGTGCCGGCGGACTCCGTCGCGTCGAAGTCTTATGTGCCGACGATCGTGCTCGGCTCGATCGGAGTCGTCTCGATGGCGTCGTTCGCGGCGTTCGGTTTGAGCGGCAAGGGCGAC
>JANYHY010000251.1 GCA_025362165.1 Myxococcales bacterium
TTGCCGAAGGCGGCGCGGCCTCTGAATCGGGAACGCCATGCGCGATGCCTACCACATTATTGACGGTGAATCTCTTTCCGGCTGTATTTTAGGGTGATTCGCGATCGGCAGACTCCTTGCTTTGGTTCGAGATCGAGACGATGGTGGCGAGATGAGGCAGCGGGCGTGGAGGTTCATGGCGGCTTCGGCGACGATCGCTGGGCTGATGATCGCGTGTGGGGCGCGCACGGAGTTGCTCGTCCCCGATCCGCCGCCGGCTGACTCGGGACCCGACGTCATCAAGAAGAAGGACGCCGGCAAGGACGTCATCGAAGATGTGACGCCGCAGATCGACGCCACCAAGCTCGACGCGAACAAGAACGACTGCCCCGACGCAGACGGCACGCTCGTCTACGCGGTCACCGAGACCAACGAGCTCTTGAGCTTCTATCCGCCGGACGCTTCGTTCAAGGTCATCGGGATCCTCAGCTGTCCCGCGATGCCCAACTCGAACCCATTCTCGATGGCGGTGGACCGCAAGGGAACCGCTTACGTCTTGTACAGCAGCGGACAGATCTTCAAGGTCTCCACGGCGAACGCGAGCTGCCAAGCCACCTCATACATGGCGAACCAGAGCGGCTTCTTCACGTTTGGGATGGGCTTCGCGACGATCGGTGCGGGGCCCGCAGAACAGCTCTTCATCGCGAACGACTTCGGCGCGCTCGGCACTGTCGACACGACAACGTTCAAGGTCAACAAGATCGGCGACATCAACCCGACCATCAGCGGCACAGAGCTGACCGGCACGGGTGACGGGCGTCTCTTCGGCTTTTACAAGGGCGAGGTCCCCACCGAGAGCGCGATCGCAGAGCTCGACAAGAAGACCGCGAACGTCCTCGGCAGTGACCCTCTGCCGACCATCAATCAAGGCAACGGCTGGGCGTTCGCGTTCTGGGGAGGCGTCTTCTACTTGTTCACGACACCGAACCCATCGGGGCAGTCCACGTTCAAGTACGATCCGATGAGCAAGCAAGTGACGCTCGTCGCGAAGTACACGTCGTCGATCGTCGGCGCTGGCGTGTCGACTTGCGCGCCGCAGTAGGCGATGCTCTGGACATGACGATCTCCTTCGTGGGCGCCGGTCCCGGGGATCCGCGGCTGCTCACGCTTCGCGGCGCGGAGCTGCTCGCCTTGGCAGATGTCGTCGTGGCCAATGAAGGCGTGCACGAAGAGACGATGCTGCGCGCCCGAGACGCAGAGCGCGTACACGTGGCCAAGGGCGAGCGCCCCGAGACTATCGCTGCGTTGATGATCGATCGCGCGAGCGCAGGCAAGCGCGTGGTGCGGCTGTTTCGCGGAGACTCGATGTTGTTCGGCACGGGCCAGACGGAGGTCGCGCTCGTCGCGCGTGCGGGCCAGCCGATCGAGATCGTCGCGGGCGTGATCGTCCCTACCGCCGCTGCCGCATACGCGGGCCTCTCGCTCTCCTCAGCGTCGGACATCACGCCGAGCGTCGCGTTCGCGGTCGTCCCCGACGCTTCATCGCTACATGATTGGAAGACGCTGTCGCTCGCGACCGACACGCTTGCTCTGTTGGTGGACGCATCGCAGGTCGACGAAGTGTGCTCCACGCTCACGTACCACGGTCGCTCGCCAGACACTCCTGCGGGGCTTGTTCGAGACGCGTCTCTGCCCACGCAGCGTGTCGCGTTCGACACGCTCGCGCGCATTCGAGAGCACGCGGCGGAGTTCGGCGCAGGCGAAGTGCTGCTGCTCGTCGGCCAGCCGCTCGCGCAGCGCGAAGGCCTACGCTGGTTCGATCAGAGACCGCTCTTCGGCAAGCGGGTGCTGCTCACACGCCCACGCGATCAAGGCGAGCGCACGGCCGCGATGCTGCGCGATGAAGGCGCGGACTCGATCGTGATACCGACGATCGAGGTCGTCGCACCTGCGGATTTCGCGCCGCTCGACCACGCGCTCGCTGAGCTCGAGACGTACGATTGGATCGCCTTCACGAGCGAGAATGGCGTGAACCGCGCGTGGGATCGGTTGGCGACCCTGGGCAAAGACGCGCGCGCGTTCGGACCAAGCAAGCTCGCCGCGATCGGACCCAGCACGGCGGACGCGCTGAAGACGCACGGTCTCACCGCGGATGTCGTGGCCAAGGAGTCCCATGGTGAGGGCCTGGCGCAGACGCTCCTGCAAGCGATGGGCAGCGCACGCGGACGCCGCGTCCTGGTTTTGCGTGCGAAGGAGGCGCGAGAGGTGCTGCCCGAGACACTTCGCGCGGCGGGGTGCGTGGTGGACGTCGTGCCCGTGTACGAGACGAGGCCAGCAGCCGTCGCGCAGACGATCGCGGCGTTGATTGAACAAGGCTCGCTCGACGCCATCACGTTCACCTCCGCGAGCACCGTGAAGAGTCTTTGCGCGGTGCTTGGTGACCGTGCGCCAGATTTGCTCGCGCGGCTGAAGGTCGTGAGCATCGGTCCCGTGACCACCGAAGCGGCGCAGTCCCTCGGCGTCCGGGTCGACCGGACAGCGGCGCCGCACACGCTAGCAGGCGTGATTCAGGCCCTAAAGGCAGTGTTCTTATCTAAGTGAACACGATTGACACAGTAGGGTGGTACCGGGGATGCTCTTGATTCGTGTGTCCGCGGCTCGGCTTTTCGGTCGCGCGCGGCACCGCGAATTACGCCTCCAACACTGATCCATCCAATGTCCCTCAGCTCGCTCATCGTGCAGCGTGAGATCGCGACGATTCGTCAGGTCGAGGAGGCGCTCGCGCGGCAGGTGCTCTACGGCGGAGACCTCGTCACGAACTTGCTAGAGGTCGCGTCCGATCTCTCCGAGGTGCAGCTCACGGCGGTGCTGTCGCTGTCGTTCGACAAAGAGCCCGCGGCGGCTGGTCCGTTGCCGACGCCCTCGCCCCAAGCGCTCGCGATGATCCCTTCAGAGCTCGCGAGTCGGCGGAGCGTGTTCCCGATCGAGGCAGACGCGCAGCGACTCCTGCTCGCGGTGGCAGAGCCCCTGCCGCGCGAAGAAGAAGAAGGTCTCGCGTTCGCGCTCGGTCTGCGCATCGACTCGAGGGTCGCGTTGTATCCGCGTGTGCGTGAGGCGATCGCGGGTGCCTACGGAATCCCAGTGGATCGACGCATCGAGCGCTTGCTCACCAAGATCGGCGGCGGCGACTCGCAGGGGCCGACGTCACGTCCGCCGCTGCTCTCCGGGCCGCCCGAGATCAACGCGCCCGATCGACCGAAGAGCGTGCCGCCGTTTCGTTTGAGCCCGGCGTACGGCGTCCAAGTAGTGCCGCCTCCTTCGACGCGCGCGCCGCAGCGCCACATCGCCACGAACGCCGGCTTCCCAGCGCCGGTGCTGAACATTCCGATCGGTGAGCAAGCCCAGCCCGAGGTGCATGAAGCGGTGACCGTGCCG
>JANYHY010000344.1 GCA_025362165.1 Myxococcales bacterium
GCTGGCGACGGTCGTGGGTCGATTCGCGGGCAGCATGTTGAACGCGTCGTTGCCGTTGCCGGACTGATCCTTCCAAGTCTGCACCACGCCGTTGTTGACCACGATGTCCTTCGTGCCATCCAGCCACACGACCAAACCTGAGAGAGCCGCGGGCGCCCACGGAGGGGAAGCATCCGAGCTGTCGGGGACATTGGCGTCGGCGAGGCCGGTGTCTTGCGCGGATGAGGTGTCGGTGTCCGAGGCGTCCTGCAGCGGGCTCGTGTCCTGTCCGCCGGAGTCGAGCAACGGGTTGACGGTTGTCCCGTCCGAGCTGCAGGCGATGAGAGCCGTGATTGCAGCCAATCCGAAGAAGAACGAAGCGCGCATGGAACAAGTCTCCTGGATAAAGGGGTGAAGGGGTGAAGGCATCCTGCGCGCGTGTGAGCTGCGCGTCGTTGATGGTTGTCTGATGGTTTCCTAAAGAAGGCTATATTGAGTGAATCGTGCGACTCGATCCTGGCGCGACCTTCGGCCGATACACCATCGTCAGCCTCTTGGGGGAGGGTGGCATGGGCTCGGTGTATCGCGCGGTGGACACGAAGCTCGAGCGCCCCGTCGCGTTGAAGTTGCTTCGTCCCGATCGCGTGAAGGACACGCACGAACGCGCCAAGGGCGCCGACCGGTTGTTGCGCGAGGCGCGCGCTGCAGCGACGATCGCGCACGCCAACGCGGTCGCGATCTACGACATCGGTGAAGTCGAAGGCACGCCATACATCGCGATGGAGCTCGTGGTCGGTCGATCACTGCGCGCATGCATTGGCGACGCGAGCGTGAGCATCGAGGCGCGAGTGCGTTGGCTCAAGGATACGGCGCGCGCCCTCGGGGCCGCTCACGCGAGAGGCCTCGTCCACCGTGACGTGAAGCCCGAGAACGTGATGCTCGGCGAGGACGGGACGATCAAGGTGCTCGATTTCGGCATCGCGTCGAGCTACGGCCGCGCGGAGGTAACGACCGCGACGAACTGGGCGCCCTCCGATTACGACGAGTGGTTCGCGAGCTTCTCCCGCGATGGCGTGCTCGTCGGCACTCCGCGGTACATGTCTCCCGAGCAGCTCAATGGATCCGCGCTCGATGGGCGCGCGGATCAGTTCTCGTGGGCGGTGATGGCGTACGAGCTGCTCTCAGGGACGCCTCCATGGTTGGGCGACACCGTGAGCTACTCGACGCTGCTGGACCTCTTGCACAAGGAGCCCGCGCCGCTGCAACAGGCCGCACCGCATGTTCCCCCGCTGCTCGCGCGCGCCGTGCACAAGGCGCTCTCCAAAGCGGCGGACGAACGCTTCGCGTCGATGGACCAGCTGATCAAGGCGCTCGACGAGCCGAAGACAGCGCCGTCGAGCCATGCCAAGCAGTGGCTCGTGATGGCAGCGGTCGCGACCGTGAGCGGAGTGAGCGCGCTGTGGCTGGGCGGCTCTTTCTCGGACACGGCGAAGGCGTCTGCGCCGAGCGCGCAACCCGCGAGCTCGCAAGTGATCCCCGCGCAGGCGACAGCACCCGAAGTGGTCGCGCCACTCGTAGCGACGCCAAAGCCGTCCGTCCTTGCGGTTCCGCAGCGCGTGCCCACCATCACACAGCCACGAACGATCGAAGTCTCCGACGCCGGCGTTGTGGCCGTCGCCCCCATCGCTTCAACGAGCGCCACTGCGCCGGCCAGGTTTCGCGATCCTGGGTTCTGATCTCCGCGCTCACTTCCAACCGTTGGCGAAATAGATCGCGCGTCGCTCTGCGGAGGTGAGCACACGATCGAAGATCTCGATCTCGTCGATCACTCCAGTGAAGGGTTCGGGCGCGTGCCCGAGCGTCGAGCGTCCGATCTCGAGGGCGAGCCCCACCGTGTTCAAGTCGACCACCGCAGCCATGGCGAGAGCCAGGTCGACGAAGAGCGCCAAGAGCCTTCCGTCGTAGGTCACGACGACGTTGTGCCATCGGTCGTCGTTCAGCGCGGGCCCCCCAGAGACGTCCGCGTTCTCCCCGACGAAATATGCTTCACCAGGCTGCGCGATGAGCAACCCGAAGCGCTGACCTGGCGCTGTGAGTCCCCAGCTCAAGAGCGAACCCGCGGCGCCTTTGCTGTAGTCGTGTCGAGTCCGCACCCATAGCGACACCGTTCGCGACGCGTGTCCGAAGGGGAGCAGCGGGTGAGTCGAGACCTCGAAGTAGCTCGTCCCATCGAAGCTCGCTGCGAGCATCGGAGTCGAGAAGCGATCTGGCGAGAGCGCGGGGTTGCCGTGCCACGTCGCGTCGTTCCCATGGCCCGAGAGGTCTGCGCCGCTGCCCCGATAGTAAGCGACGAGACCGCCGCCGTCGGTAGTTGATGAGTCATCTATATCCGCGTCCCCTGCTGCGCACTCGTCGCATGCATCGAGCGCGCTTGCGTCCGTGCCCGCGAGATCGGGGAACGTCTCGAACAACGCGCATGACGCAGTGCTGAGCGTCAAAGCGGCGATCACAAAACGCGCCCGCATGGACTCAGAACCTCATGCTCGAGGTTGCAAGAGTTGGTGAGCGTCCAGGCGGTCGCACGAAGAAGTACACGGCGACTCCGAGCGCCACCGCGGTGACGCCGAGCAAGATCGCGTTGGCGACGTAGAGTGCTTGTCCAGTGGAGCGAAGGTCCTCGCGCTGCGTCAGGTTGTCGTTCGTTGGAGCCGCGTTGAGGGTGAGGTAGTCCGAGCGCGACGAGTGGCCAGCGACGCCTGTCGCGATCGCGGCGAAGCCTATCGCGACCGTCAAACCCGTCGCGAAGACCGCGGGTAGATAGTTCGGATGCGGCTGCGCAGAGGGCACGACAGGTGGTGCCGGTGGTGGTTGCGCGATCGGCTGAGCGGAGCCGAGATCGACGTCGAACGTACGCTCGCCGCCCGCGGAGAGATCGAACGACGCTTCGAACTCGCGCGGCCTCGACGGTGAGCGCACGTTGAGCAGGTGAGGGCCGGGATCGAGCGCCAACCGCGAGAGCGCCTCGATGCCCACGGGCTGTCCATCGAGCGTCGCGGTGAGATCGGACAACTCGGCGGGCACGTGGACGAGCACGTGCGGGATGCGAGCGTCAATCGCCGTGAGCCTCGCCAAAGCCTCTCGCTCAGCCTCGGCGTCCGAGCGCGCACGCGCGGCCGCGACGGCGCTCTCGTAGTCTTTGCGAGCGCGCAGAAGCTGACCGAGCTGCTCCTCGCACGTGGCCATGTTGAAGAGCAGCTGAGGTGAGGTCGCGACGCGGCTTGCCTCCGTGTACGCCGCGAGCGCGTCCGCGTAGCGGCCATCGTCTTGCGCAGCGACGCCCCTTTGAAAGGTCTGTCGCGCTTGCGCGAGCTCAGCTTCCGTAGGCTCTGCATGAGCAGTCGCTGCGAGCGTGACCGCCATGCCAAGCGCCAGCCAGATCGATCTGCGCCCTCGCATCTCGAGTAAGTTTACCGGGACGACGGCTTCTTCGGCGGTTTACTGTGAGGTCTTGGGAAACCGCGTCGTCGCGTCGCTTCGTCCTGGCGAGCTGTTCGCTGGAGAGACTGGATGGCAATTTGATCAGACGCCTCTGCGTCGCGCGTCCGTCGTTCGCCACTCGTCGACGCGATCACGCGGGTGCACGGGCCCCGCGAACGGGAGGGCGAACGCTGCGTCGAGATCCGTGATCCCGCCTGTTTTGACGTAGATCGTCTTGCGCGCGTATGGGAGGAAGAACATGCGGAACGGGAAGAAGTTCTTCACGACGACGACGTCCGCATCCCAGATCCGCAGACCCACATCCGTGTAGAACGCAGGCATCATCACCATCGGCGCACCCTCTGTGACGACGATGAAGACGACGATGAACGAGCGCTGCACAGCGAGCACTGCGACGCGCCCGAACGGCCCTGAAGGGTGAAGCGATTTGACACGCGCACGAATGGCGAGCGGCTTGGTGCGCGCAGGGTCCAGCTTGCCGCCGACTTCGACGTCGAGCTCCGCGCCGACTCCACGCTCGTGCGCGGTCGCG
>JANYHY010000363.1 GCA_025362165.1 Myxococcales bacterium
GCCGTCTGGCGAGGAAAGCGTTGTAGAGCGATGCGAGCTCGCGGATGAGCACGTGATTGGACCAGCCGTCCGTCGCGATGTGATGGATTGGCACCACGAGGAGGTGATCAGCGCTCGCGAGGCGCATGACGCGAACGCGGATCGGGAGGTCGAGCTCCAGATCGAACGGCTCCGCGAGAGCGGCATTGACCGCGTTCGTCAACTGGGGCGTGCCAACGGCACCTCCACTTTGCCGAAGGCCGTTGATGTCCGCCGTAGGCTCCATCAACTCCTCGATTCCGCTTACGCGAAGGTCCGAGAGTGTGAACTGCAGCAGCGCTTCCGTATGGATGACCTGACTGAGTCCTGCATCTCCGAGCTCGAACGTCGTGCGCAACACCTCGTGCCGAGAGACGATCTCCGAGATCGCGCGACGGAAGACCGTGACGTCGAGTTCGCCGCGCAAGCGAAGCGCAAAACCCCCATGATACACCCCTGGTGCGAGTGCTTCGCCCACCCACATTGCGTTCTGCGCGTAGGAGAGCGGGAGAGGGTTTGGCCGCGGACCAACCACGAACGTGTCTGCGAGCGCCTGCGAACGGTCATTGAGCACCAATGCGAGGCTCCGCGGCGTTGGCGCGTCGAAAATCGACCGCACAGAGATCTCGATGTTCAGGTGCTGCTGAACACATAGCGCTATCCGCAGCGCGCGGAGCGAGTGTCCACCAAGAGCGAAGAAGTCGTCGTCCGCTCCTACACGATCGACCGATAGTACCTCTGCGAAGATCTGCGCGAGCAGCCGCTCGAGCGGCGTGCGCGGCTCTTCGTATCGAGTCGTGCGCGTGACCTCGGTTGGATTGGGAAGAGCGTCGCGATTGACCTTCCCGTTGGTCGTAAGGGGGAGGTGCTCGAGGACGACGATGACCCCAGGGATCATGTAGTGGGGGAGCTTCGAGCGCAAATCAAGTCTGAGTTGCCCACCATCGAGCGTCGTCCGAGGTTGCGCGGTCACGTAGCCCACGAGCATCTTGTCGGCACCTTCTCCGCGCGCAATGACGAACGCGTCACGAACGTTCGCGCACAGCCCAAGCGCTGCCGCGACTTCTCCGGGCTCGATGCGGTGACCGCGTATCTTCACTTGGTCGTCGACACGACCGAGAAACTCCACCGAGCCGTCGGATCGGAAGCGGCCGTAGTCTCCCGTGCGATACATCCGCGAGCCATCGTGTGCGAATGGGTCGGGCACGTAAGCACGCGCGGTCGATGCTGGGTTGTTCAAGTAGCCGCGTGTCACCGCCGCGCCTCCAGCGCAGATCTCACCAAAGACACCGATTGGGCACGGCTCCAGGCGCTCATCGAGGATGTACAGGCGACAGTGCGGCGCGGGAACGCCAACGTTGGGCTCGCGACGGCGCTCGCGTGAATCAAGCTGCGCCGTCTCGCACCACGTGATTGCTTCCGTCGTCTCCGTCGGGCCGTATGCGTCGATGAGACGAGGCGGTCGAGGCGACTGCCTGTTCCACCGCGCGACGAGGTCTGGGTTCGCCTTCTCTCCGCCGATCTCGATCGCGCGCAAGCTCGCTGGCCACGCGCGCTTGGTTTGTTCAATTTCTCCCCACAGAGTTTGCCAAAACTGCGTAGGCAAGAGGAGCGCGCTCACGCCAAAGCGCTCGCAGGCGTCGAGGAGCGCGAGCGGTGGCAAAAGAGTGTCATCGCGCATGAGGACGCCAGCGCCCGCGCACCACCCCGTGAAAATCTCCTCGACGCTCATGTCAAAGCCGATCGCCGCGAACGCGACGACGACGCTGCCTGCACCAACCTCCAAGTACTTCGCGAGCGCTTCGATGTAGCCGCAGAGATTCCGATGCTCGAGCACGACGCCTTTCGGGGTGCCCGTCGAGCCAGACGTGTAGAGGAGGACGGCGGCGTTCGGAGCGGCAGCGCGCCTGCCGAGCGACTCGTCCGATTCACTGGCGAGGCTCTCGAGCGTGGGAGTGATGACCAGGCGTTGCACGCCCTCGAGCTCGAGCGTCGGCGCGCGCTCGTCGGCGATGACGATTCGCGCCTGCGATGCCTCGATCAACCAACGCTGTCGCGAAGTCGGGAGGCGCTGCTCGATCGGCAGATATATCCCCCCGGCCTTCAAGATCGCGAGGATCCCGATAGCCAGCTCGAAACCGCGCTCGCACGCGAGAGCGATCGGAGCTTCGGTGGTCGCCCCCAATCGCACGAGGTGACGTGCGAGTCGGTTCGCGCAGGACTCGATCTGGGCGAACGTCATCGAGCGACCGTCCGGAGTAAGTACGGCGACAGCATTCGGTGTCGCCGTCGCGCTGCGCTCGAACAGCTCGGACAGCGTGGACACGGTCTTGGGGAGAGCGAGCGGTGGAACACCGAGATCGAGCGTCCGTTGTCGCTCTCGGCCGTCGAGCAACGGTAGGGCGCG
>JANYHY010000377.1 GCA_025362165.1 Myxococcales bacterium
CTGGCGTCGGCTACTACTTCATCACCAGCAAGACGCTGAAGCTCTGGGGTGAGCTCGGCTATGACTTCTTGTTCGACGTCCGTCGAGACGACGCGCTCCTTCAGAAGGATGGCTCCGTCATCGCGAAGACCAAAAGCGAGCAGGGCGTGCGACTCTTCGGTGGCTACGATCACAAGCTCAGCGACTCCGTGCAGCTCGTGGCCGGCGTGGAGTACCTCCAAGCGTTCACGGACACGAGCGCGTGGCGGCTCAACATCGATGGTGGCGTGAAGGCGAACCTCTCCAAGAAGTTCGCGCTCGCGACGACTGTCGGCGTTCGCTACGACCACAACGCGCTTGAAGGCAAGACGCCGACGGACGTGCTCACCTCGATAAGCCTGGTCTATTCTCTCTTCTGATGAAGACGCGCGCGCACGTCGTGGTCGCTGCGCTCGCAGGTCTGCTCGCTGTACCCGCTACGTACGCCCTCTTGCGCGGGTATGACGTGATGTTTCGCCACGAGGCCAACCCCGCCACGGTGATCTTCAGCGCTAAGATCGCCATGTTCTGGCGCCTCGGCATCGGCGGATATGTCGGCGGGATGATCGCGTTCGCGGTCTTCTTCCTAGCGCGTCGCGACTTGCACCGGACGGTTCGCGGTCTCTCGTTCGCTGCGACCGTCGTAGCCGCGATGGTCGTGATTCAGGGCTTGTTTCTGCCGTGACGGACGTCCTCTGGCTACGCGTGCTCGAGCGTGTGCACGGCCATTTGGGTTGGCTCGCGGTGGCGGCGCTCCTGCATCCGGCGATCATATTGCGCAATCCCAAGCGAAGGGCGCGGCTGTCGGTCGGACTGACCACGATGATGGTCGCGCTCACATGGGGCTTGGGCGCGTTTATCTATCCCGAGTATCGCGCGCGCATCAAACAGCACATCTTCATCGAGCTCCCGAAGCTCGGCTGGTGCTTCGAGCGCAAGGAGCATCTCGCGGTTGGCGTGGGAGTCTTCACGCTCATCGGCTGCATCGCGCACCTCACGGGTCCGATGTTCGAGAGCGAGCCCACGAGGCTGTTGGTGAGCAAGCTCGCGCATCGCGCATTGGTGGTCGCGTGCGGTTTGGCGATCATCGTCGCCGTCTTCGGCGTTGCCGTGGCTTCGTACAAGTCTTTCTAACGGCACTACTGGCGCAGGTCGCGATTTTGGGCCTCTTCGACGGCCATCCGTCCTCACGTACAGCAGTACGTTCCGGGCGGATGTCCGCCGAATAGACCCAAACTCGCTTACTGCGCCAGCAGTGCCGATCTGGGCGAGATCGGTGGACTTAAGTGTGCGACGTAGTGCTAGCTGGAGCCATGATGCGAGCTGTCACGGTCATCGCGGTCTTGGTCGTCGTCGGTGCTTGTGCGGACACGCCGCCGCCCGTGTTTCCGCCACCTACAGTCGCGAGAGGTGTACCGCCGATCGTCACGCAGACCGTCTCACAGAACGCGCTCGCGTCCTCCGGTGCGGCCTCGAGCTACGACAAACCGCCTGCGAGCATCCTCGAGGTGCTCCATGCTCCCTCTGCGCCCAAGGCCGTGATGAGCCCGACGCGCGACAACGTGCTGCTCGTCTCCTGGGTGGACTATCCGTCGATCGCCCGCGTCGCGGAGCCTTTCGTGAAGCTCGCGGGCGTGCGCATCGAGCCGCGCAATCACAGCAACCACTCGACGCCTGGGGGTTACGGGATCGCACCGTGCGCGACGAGCTTCGTGCTCGTGCGCGTCGCCGACGGAGTCGAGACGCGAGTGCCCTTGCCGCCGGACGCATGCACGGACAGGCCCATGTGGAGCGCAGACGGAAAGCGATTCGCTTTTCGCAACACCGCACGCGACGCCGTGGAGCTCTGGATCGGAGACGCGACGACGGGGCAGACGCATCGCCTCGACAACGTGAAGCTCAACCCGATGCTCGGGAGCTCCGCGCAGTGGATGCCCGATCAGAAGTCGCTGCTCGTGAAGCTCGTACCTCAGACGCTAGGAGCGCCGCCGCCCGAGCCGCTCGCGCCGCCTGGGCCGAACGTGCAGCAGACCTCCGGAGAAAAGGGGCAATCGAGCACCTACGAAACGCGTGACGTGCTCAAGACAGCCCACGACGAAGAGCTCTTCGACTACTACGCGGTCTCTCAGCTCGCGCTAGTCGACGCAGCCACCAACGCGCTCACTAACGTCGGCGCGATTGGCAACTACGCCAACGTAGACGTCGCGCCTAATGGGGATTGCATCCTCGTCGAGACCATCCATAAGCCGTATTCGCACGTCGTCACTTCGGATCGTTTCCCTAGGCGTGTGGACGTGATCGATCGCGCGGGAGCGATCACCAAAGCCGTCGCAGACATCCCACTAGCCGATCGCGTGCCGGTGCAGGGCGTGCGAACGGGCCCTCGCGATTTCTCCTGGCG
>JANYHY010000419.1 GCA_025362165.1 Myxococcales bacterium
ACGCCAATACGTCCGGCGGAATCGATCCCACGACGGACACGACGCGGAGCGCCTGCGCACAGTCGGGTACGCCGCTCCATCCAGCTGCCACGATCTCGCCACGTTCGTCGAGGCGCGCGAAGGTCGCGGCGATATCGGCCACGCCGTCGGCGACCGCTCGCACCGCGGCCTCATGCGAGCCCAAGAAGCGCTCCTCGAGGAGATCGGTGCGCGGATCGATGTAGTGTTCGAATAGGAAGAGACGCGGCATCACGTAACCAGCGGCGCTCCACGGATCCACCCACGCAGCGCGCGACGTGCGGACGTCGTCGACCGACCCGATGCGCCCTCCGCGTTTGCAGACGATGACGCACGACGACCGCTGCTCGCGCGCGCTCACCAGCATCGTACGAACTTCGCTTCCTCGCGCGAGTCGGGCGTGCACGATGGGCGGCAGCCACGCGAAGTCGACCGTGCCTTCGCGCAGCCCGCGGGAGAGCTCCTCGTACGAGAGCGAGACCCTCGGCACGACGCGCCGGCCGAGCCGCTTGCTCAAGAACCGCGTCAGCGCGTCGAAGCTCTTGCTCACCGGCTCGCGGTTGTTCTGCCAAGTTCGGGCGAAGACCAGATCACTCAAGACGCGCCGATGGTACCTGAATCGATGATATCGAGAGCGCTTGGCGAACGACGAGACCATCGACCGGATCACCTGCGACTGGCAAATGATCCAAAAGCGGCGCGGTCACCGGCACAGCACCGACGATCTTTTAACTGGGTGGTACGCCGCGGAGAACGCACCGCGCGCGTCGCGCATCCTCGATCTCGGCGCGGGGATCGGATCGGTGGGCCTGCTCGCGCTCTGGCGATCGCCTGGCGCCACGCTCACTTCGATCGAGGCGCAGGAGATCAGCTTCGATCTGTTGAAGCGGAACGTAGAGCTCAACGCTCTCGGAGCGCGCGTGCGCACGATCCACGGTGATCTGCGCGACTTTCAGCAGGACGACGGCGCGTACGATCTCGTCACGGGGAGCCCGCCGTATTTCGATCCGAAGTCGGGCATCATCCCGAAGAGCTCGCAAAAGGCTCACGCGCGCTTCGAACTGCGCGGAGACGTCCGCGACTACTGCGCGGCAGCCAAGCGCGCGATGACGCAGGGTGGGCGGTTCGTCTTTTGCTTTCCGTCGGCGCAGAGAGAACGCGCGCACCAGGCGATCCAGCAAGGGTGCCTTCATCTGCTCCGCTCTCGAGACGTGATCCCGCGCGCAGGGATCCCGCCTTTGTTCACGCTCTTCGCTTGTGCGAATACGAGCGACGAAACCGCGCCGATCGTCGAACCTCCCTACGTCGTTCGAGACGAAGCTGGCGCAGTGACCGAAGAGCACAACCGGTCTCGCGCGACCTTTGGCATGTTTTAGGGTCGTCAGCGATCTGACAAAGGTGCGATAACAAGGTGTGAATGTCCCCCCACCACGCCAGGGTCCGGTGCAGATCCTAGGTCGAAAGATCGGCGGCAAGTTCGCTGTCCAATCGCCGATTGGCAACGGGGCGATGGGTGCGGTGTATCGCGCGCGGCAGATCGATCTCGACAAGGACGTCGCCATCAAGGTGCTTCACGACAAGCACGCGGTGGAGCAGTCCTTCGTCGCACGGTTCAAGCGTGAGGCGAAGGCGGCGTCTCTGATCGATCACCCGAACTCGATGCGCGTGCTCGACTTCGGACAGGAGCCGGACGGTCTCTTGTACATCGCGATGGAGCTGCTCGAAGGGCCGAGCCTGCACCACATCATCCAAACCGAGAGTCCGCTCGAGACGCCGCGCATCATCAACCTCGTTCGACAAATCTTGGCTGCGCTCGCGGCGGCGCACGATCTACAAATCCTCCACCGAGACTTGAAGCCGGAGAACATCATCGTCGTCACGAAGAAGGACGACGAGGGGCACGGCAGCGAGCTCGTGAAGGTGTGCGACTTTGGCATCGCGAAGGTCGGATCGAGCAGCGCGGACTCGTCGATTCAAAACGCGAAGCTGACCAACGCGGGCTCGATCGTCGGCACGCCGGACTACATGTCTCCCGAGCAAGCGCGCGGCAAGGGCGAGATCGATCAGCGCAGCGACCTGTATTCGGTCGGCGTGATCCTCTACGAGATGATGACGGGGCGCACGCCGTTCAAGGCTCAAACACCGCTCGGCGTGGTGTTGGCGCACCTCAACGAGACACCACGACCGCCCTCGGAGCTCGCGCCCGCATGCGACTCGAAGCTCGAGGCCATCTGCATGAAGGCTCTGTCGAAGAGCCCCGACGATCGATTCGCGTCTGCGAGAGAGCTGCGGACCGCGCTCGCGGACGGCGGTGGGACCATGATCATGGCGGCGCCGGGTGATCACGCGCCCGTGTCCATCCGCGAGCCGATGATTTCCAAGCGTGATGGGGCCCCATCCAAGCGCGGGCTCGTGCTCGCAGACGAGCCGGAGCTCGCGACGAGCGCGACGCTCATCCAAGACGCTCCGCCGATGTCGGAGCGGGCTCGCCCACCTATGACGAGCGCGATGGCGACGCTGATGGAAAAGCCGGACGCGCCTCCCGTGTCCGGGCCATCACCGATGGTCGTGCTCCTCGCGATCCTCGCGCTGGCTGGATCTGGCGCGCTCTATTGGTTCAAGTTCAGGCCGCAGGTGGCGGCTGACACTGCGACGGTCGGGACGGTCGCTCCTCTCGCCTCGCCCTCCGCGAGCATGACTGCTTCGGCCGCTCCGATGGTGGTGACGTCTTCGATCACGTCGGTCGCTCCTCGGGCTTCGAGCTCGCCATCGGCGTCGGCGTCCGCGCATGCGGTGGCCTCGAGCGGGAGCTCGGCGGCGCCGATCGTCACTGCGTCGCAGACGACGCAAGCGAGCGCGTCAGCGGCTCCGAGCGCGACGGTGGCAGCGCCACCAGCGGCGACGCACGTGGTCGTCGGCAAGATAACGGCCGAACAAATCTCCAGCTCAGAAGTCCAGGCAGCGCTGCCGCTCGGTCGCTTCGAGCTCTGTTATCGAGAGGGTACGCTCTCGCGACCGAAGCTCCCCACGGGCGACGCGAAGCTGCACTTGAACATGACGCCGACCTCGATCGAAGCATCTTTCGCAGGCTCACCCGAGCTCGCGAACGACGTGGGCTCGTGCATCAGTCACGCGGCTGGCGCGATGAACATCACGATCAACAACCCGTGCACGGCGGACGTCGAGCTCCAGTTCAAGGAGTGACTAGTGCCGCGCTCGTGCCGACGCACTAGACGTCCGTGAATGCATTCACGAGACTTCAGGACTCTTGGCGTTTCATTTTTGGTGTGACGCCCGGCGGCGCTTCGGGAAGATTCCCTTCAAGCCGCCTGCTACCTCTCTCAGGGGCACCACGTCCACGCGATCGTTCAAGGGATAGCGTCGGTCCCCTGGATACAAGACGGCGATGGCTTCCAGCTTTAGATCCTCGAGGGCGATCGCCATGGAGCGCGTCATCGTCGGCGCGTCGGCGCGCTTCACCTCGATGCCAAGTCGGCGACCATCCTTGAAGATGAGGAGGTCGAGCTCTGCGTGTTGGTGGGTCGCCCAAAAATACGCTTCGTCGGGGCGCACAGTCTTGATGGTCTCCTCGATGGCATAGCCCTCCCACGACGCACCACATTTCGGATGACGGAGGAGATCGAGCTCCGAACGGATGCCAAGCAATGTGTGGAGCAGGCCCGAGTCACGAAGGATGATCTTCGGAGATTTGACCTGCCGCTTCGCCAAGTTCTCGTGCCAGGGCTTGAGCTGCCGAACCATGTAGACACCCGATAGGAGGTCCAGATACGAGCGGATCGTGCCCTCTGCTACACCCAATGAGCGCGCCGGCTCGGCGGCGTTCCATATCTGACCGTGGTAGTGCGCAAGCATTGTCCAGAAGCGACGGAGCGCATCTGGAGCGACACGAGCTCCGAGCTGCGGCAGATCACGCTCGAGGAACGTGGCCAGAAACTGCTCGCGCCACGCCACGCTATCCGCCTCCTTACGCGGCGTGAAACTCAGCGGGAAGCCGCCACGCCTCCAGTTCCGTGCGAGCGACTCCACCCCCACTTCAGCAAGCGAGAAAGGCGTGACCTCGACGATCTCGATGCGACCAGCCAGCGATTCTGATGCTTGCCGAAGCATCGGTGGCGCGGCACTACCAAGGACGAGAAAGCGCGCTGGCAGCGGCGTCCGATCGGCGAGCACCCGGAGTACTGGGAAGAGATCGGCGCGACGCTGCACCTCGTCGATGACGACCAGCCCACGGAGCGGCGCCAGCGCTGTCATCGGTTCGGCCAGACGGGAGAGCGACGTTGGATCTTCGAGGTCGAAATACGCCGGCGAATCGGCCGGGGACAATGTCCGCGCGAGCGTGGTCTTTCCACTCTGGCGAGGGCCGACCAGCGCGACGACGCGGCTGCGTCGCAAGGCCGCACGAATGCGGTGCAGCAGAGAGAGACGCTCGATCACCCGGATCGTTTACCATGACAATCCACATTAGCACTGAGGATTTTCATGGATAGCGAGTGCCAAGAGGAGCATTCGCTAGACCGCCTTCGCGCTCACTTGGATGACTTTGTCTTCCATGTTGGCGATCTCAGTGATGAGCTCATCGGGGGGCGCGGCCGATAAACGGATCACCGCGACCGCGGCCTTTGCGCCGGAGAAGATCGTGTTGTTCATGTCCTCGACGTTCAGCCCAAACCTGCGCACGACCTCGAGCACGGCGGCCAGCACGCCGACCTTGTCGTAGTGGCGCACGAGCAGCTGCACCTTGGCGGGGGTGTGCCGCTCGATGTTGACGCAGTTGGGCACGTGACCGTTGCGCACGAACTCGGCGCAAATGCGCACGGCCTCTGCGGCGATCGCGTTCTGCGCCTGCTCGGTGCTCGCGCCGATGTGGTGAGTGCCGAGGAAGTTCGGTGAGGCGAAGATCTCTGCGGAGAACGCCGCGGTGGCGCCCTCAGGCTCGGAGTCGAATACGTCGAGACCTGCGCGAATGTCCTTCTCGCGCATCGCACGCTCGAGCGCAGGCTGATCGACGACGCCGCCGCGGCTCGTGTTGATGAACACCGCGCCGTGCTTCATGCGCGAGAAGAACTCCACGCCGAAGATCTTCTTTGTCTCGGCGAAAAACGGCACGTGAACGGTGACGACATCTGCACGCTCCGCGAGATCCAGCAGAGAAGCGCAAGGTGCGACGCCTAGCGCAGACAGCACCACGGGGTCCTCTGGCACCGAGTAGGCGCACAGGCCCATCTCGAAGGCTGCCGCGCGCTTCGCGACGGCCTGACCGATCGCGCCGAGCCCGACGATGCCGAGCGTCTTGCCTTTGAGGCCGTCTGCTTTGCTGTACTCCTTCTTGTTCCATTTGCCGGCGCGTAGATCGGCCGTGTTGTGCGGGATGCGGCGATCGATCGCGAGCATGAGTCCCAGCGCGAGCTCCGCGACGGCGACGCTGTTCTTGCCGGGGCAGTTGGCGACGTAGATCCCTCGCTCGCTCGCGACCGCGACGTCGATCGTGTCGACGCCTGCACCGGCACGCAAGATCAGCTCGAGCTTGCTCGCGCCCTCGATGACGGCGCGCGTGACCTTGGTGCTGCGCACGACGAGGATGCTCGCATCACCGATGCTGTCCTTGAGCGCGGC
Source organism: Myxococcales bacterium (assembly GCA_025362165.1). Taxonomy (GTDB): domain Bacteria; phylum Myxococcota_A; class Polyangia; order Polyangiales; family Polyangiaceae; genus JANYHY01. The sequence goes on from JANYHY010000419.1 coordinate 5,653, forward strand.
CGCGTCGAGATCGGGTTGATAGTCGGCCTGCAGGCCGAGCGCTCGAAACTGCGCGACGTACGTCTCGGGAAACTTGTCGGCGATGAGGATGCGCATGAGTCGGAACTCTAGGCGAGTGTGCGTTGTTGTACAGTCAGCGAAGATGAGCGTTCGGAAGTTGTCGCTCTCAGACGGTCGCAAGATGCCTTGGCGCAACGGCGGCGGCATGACGACGGAGCTCGCGGTGGAGCCGACGAACGAGCCGGCTTTCTCGTTTCGCGTCAGCGTCGCGGACGTGTCGGCGAGCGGGCCATTCTCTCGCTTCCTCGGCTACGATCGGCACATCGTCGTGATCGACGGAGACGGCATGCGCCTCGACTGCGGCGAGCACGGTGCCTTCGAGCTGACACGCGGCGCGCCGGTCACGTTCTCGGGCGACTGGGACACACACGGCGAGCTCGACAGCGGCCCGGTGCGTGACTTCAACGTGATGGTGAAGCGCACGTACGCACGCTCCTCGTTCGCGGTTCGTACGCTCGACGAGACAGCGACCCTCGAGTGTCCTGCGGGCACGTTGCTCGTGGTTCACTTGTTGGACGGAGCCGTGGACGGCGCCTCACTCAACGACACTTGGATCGCCGACTCGCCGCTGTCGCTCACGCCCACGCCCCGTGCTCGCGTTGCGATCGCGCGACTCGACCTGCTCTAGCAGAACGGATGATACGTCAACTACCCAGATGCTCTCGGATGAAAGGGACCATCGCGTCGCGCACTGCCTCGGGCTCCTCGATCGCGGAGAGGTGCCCAGCGTCCGCGATGAGCTCGAGACGCGCGCCTGGGATGTTGCGAGCGATCGTCTGGCTTCGCGCGACCGACGTAGCTCTATCGTTGGTGCCGCAGAGCACCAGCGTCGGCGTGGTGATTCGCCCGAGAGTGCCGGTCACGGCGTCACGCCAAAAGATCGCCTTCGCGGCGTTGAGCACTCCTGGCCGCGAGTACCCGTTGACCTCCAAAAAAAAGCGCGACACGAGATCCGGTCGCGTCGCCATGGTCTTGGGGCCGAACATGATGGGCGCTACTTGCTTGTCCACGAGCCAGCGCGGTAGGCCAGCGCGCCGATAGAGCGCGAGCATCGCGCGATACTTGAGCTGCTTGCCAGTCTCCTCGTGGTCACTGTTCGTGTCGATGAGCACCTGCGCCCGAACGCGCTTTGGCTCCAAGAGCGACAGGCGCATCGAGAGCATCCCGCCCCACGACAGACCACCCATGACGATAGGACCTGCCGCTACAGTGTCGAGCGCGTCAACCAGCGCGCGTGTGTTGTCGTCGAGCGTGAACGGCGGCGCCGGCTCGCTCTTTCCGTGACCGGGGCCGTCGAAGACGATGACGCGCCCGAGCGCGGCGAGCGCGTCGATTTGACCGTCCCACATTCCGCCGTCGCACAAGAACGAGTGCCACAAAACGATGGTGGCATCGGACTCACGATGTTTGGTGCCGCGCTCTTGGTAGAACCACCGGCCGAGTCTCGTGGATACGTACACTTGATTAGCGATTGGCGATTAGCGATTGGCGATTAGCGATCAGGGGAAGATCTCGCGCTCCTTGTACACGCTCTCGATGCGCGCGAGCGCGAGCGCGTAGGATGCAATTCGCCGGTCGACTTTTCGTTGGCGAGCAAAGTCGTCCACGCTTTTGTAGACGCGCTTCATCGCGCGCTCGAGCTTCTCGTCGACCTCGTCGAGCGTCCACGTCTCGCTGCGCTTGTTCTGGACCCACTCGTAGTAGCTGACAGTGACGCCACCCGAGTTCGCGAGCACGTCGGGCAGGATGTCGATGCCGCGTTCGAGCAGGATCTTCTCGCCCTCCGGTGTCGTCGGACCGTTCGCGCCCTCCACGACCACCTTTGCTTGGATCGCGCGCGCTTCCACCTCGCCGATTTGATTCTCGAGCGCGGACGGCGCGCAGATATCCGCCTTCATCCCCCAGAACTCATCACGGGTGATCGACTTGCCGCCTGGGTAGCCGCCGATGCTGCCGTTCTGCAGCACGTAGTCTTGGAGTTTGTGCGCGTTGAACCCTTCCGGATTGTACAGGTAGCCGGAGTGATCGCCGACCGCGATCGTCGACACACCGAGCTTGCTGAGCAACACGCCGAAGTGCGAGCCGACGTTGCCGAAGCCTTGCACGATCATCGTGGAGCCTTCGAGGTTGAAGCCCTTGTCGCGCGCCCACTCGGTGAGGCAGTGCACCATGCCTTGACCGGTGGCCTTGGTTCGCCCGAGCGTCCCGCCGCTCGCGACGGGCTTGCCGGTGACGACGCCCTTCACCGACTGCTTCTGATTGCTGCCGACCATGTTGGAGTACGTGTCCATCATCCACGCCATCGTCTGGCTGTTGGTGCCCATGTCAGGCGCCGGGATGTCGTACTCGGGGCCGATGTTCTCGCCGAGCGCGTGCGTGAAGCGACGCGTGATGCGCTGCAGCTCGCCCTTGGTCACGCCGCGGGGATCGAATTTGATTCCGCCTTTGCCGCCGCCATACGGCAGACCCATCAAGCTGCCCTTCCAAGTCATCATCGTCGCGAGCGCCTTGACCTCGTCCAGCGTGACCATCTGCGCGTAGCGGATGCCGCCCTTGAACGGTCCGAGCAGGTTGTTGTGCTGCACGCGGTATCCCTTGAACAGGCGGACCTCTCCGTTGTCCATCTTGACGGGGAAGTTGACGATGATCTCGTTCTTCGGCTGGCTGAGGATCGTCGCGACGTAGGGCTCGAGGTTGATCACCTTCGCCGCCTGATCGAGATAACCCTGAACGACCCTGAAGAAGTCGTACTCGGGGACGAGGCTCCGCGCGGATTGGGGCGCTGCGGGGATGTTCGACTGACTGATCGGTTTGGAGCTCATCGTCCGTTTCCTCGCTAATTCGGGTCCGAAAGATCGACGCTTCGCGGCAGCCAGCATAGCCGCTCGAGTGGTGACGTGTAGCGATAAGTGACAGCTAGTTGGCGCCCGAGTGACTCCGGCTCGTCACTCGTCGTCTGCGTCCTCGTCGTCGTCGTCATCGTCGTCTTCGTCTTCATCCTCGAGCAGAGTCGCGACGTCGTCCCAGGTCTCTTCGTCGGACTCGGTCTCGAAGTCTGCCTTCTCGAGAGTGACGAGCGTCTTGATGAACTCGTCCAGCGACTTCGCGAGCGGCCACACGCCCTTCTTGTAGCCCTTGGTCTCTTGATCCCATGCCTCTTCCTCGAACCAGCCCACGGCGCCCTTCGCGCTCGCGAGCTCCACGACGATGTAGCGGCTCTGCTCGGCTTGCAGGATAGGCAAGTAGTCCTTCGCAAACTCCCAGTCGCCCTCTGGTCCGACGACGGCTTCGTCCAAGCCACCGAAGCTCGCGAGCGCTTCCCAAGAAGGCGGCGCGACGACCAGGCGGAACGAGCCCGGCTCGAAGCCTGGCATCTTCGAGCCCTTGGGCAGGCACTTCTCCTCGAGCTCGAACGCGGCGCCGCTCTCGAAGAGCTCCACCAGGCGCTTGGGCGCACGCACTCCGTACTTCTTCCGATGCTGATCGAGGAGCGCGAGGCAGAGCTGGATCCGAGCGGCCGTTTTCATCGCCGCAATATGCAGGAATCTGAACGCGTGTCGACGATCGCGAGCACGTGAGTGACGAAATTGATGCCGCCTTCGGCGGACATCAACGGCCTTCGGCAATCGGAGTGCCCTTGGCACGCCCCAATATTCAGCGCACCCAGATCGTGTAGAAGTAAACGACCGTGCTCGTGAGCAAGAGCGCGTCGACGCGGTCGAGGATGCCGCCGTGGCCGGGGACGATGTGGCCCGAGTCCTTGACACCGACGCTGCGTTTGATCAACGACTCACCCAGATCACCCGCTTGACCGAGCCCGCCCGCGATGATCGCGAGCAGCAGCGCGTGAGTCAGCGGGATGCTCTTCAAGAACCAGAAGTGCGCGAGCGTCGCTCCGATCGCCGAGCCAAAGAGGCCGCCGATCGCGCCCTCCACGGTCTTCTTCGGAGACACGGCCTCGTAGAGCTTTCGCTTGCCGAAGAAGCGCCCCGCGAAGTAGCCGCCTGTATCGCCGAACCACGCGAACATGAGGGTCATCACGACGTAGCTCGGCCCGTCGTCGTTGGGCACGTCGCGACGCAGGATCGCCAAGAGCGTCAGAGGCACTCCGATAAACAAGGGGCCGAGACCCAT
>JANYHY010000438.1 GCA_025362165.1 Myxococcales bacterium
TGACACTGGAGGCCCACTTCATGAGAGCGGACCCGACGTCGGTGAGGCGAATGATCCAAGCGCGTGGGTGGCGAGGACTTCGCTCGCGTCGGATCCAGCCGAGCTCTCTGAGACTGCGGAGCATGCGGGAGATCGTGGGGCCGGTGACGCCAAGCATCATGACGATGTCGGATTGTTCAGCGAAGCCGTGCTGCACGATGGTGTGAAGCAGGTCAAAACGCGCAGGCGTGAGCTTTGGGTGGTAGGGCTGACTGAGGCCACGGTGGAAGCGCAGTGCAGCGTGAAAGCAGCGCTTCAACATGAAGGAGATTTGGTGCATGAGGCAGCGGTGTGCACTGCGCGCGCCAAGACCGCCTGGTGCGAGGCGGAGGGGGCGCACGGCCCTGTTTTCGGCCTGGATGCCAGGCTAACAAGCTCCAGGCACCCCGTAGATACCAAGCTAACAAGCTCCGCAACTCGACGGAGGTGGGGTGTCCAACTGTCCGTCTGGACATCTCCAAGTCAACAACACACTAGTGCTAGAAATCATCTCCCCACGAAGTTCGGAGACGCTCTCCGAGTCACCACGCGCTCACGCGACGATCATCGGTGCGCTGCTGCCGCAGCAGCTCTGAACGCCGCTGCCCGTTGTCGCGACCAGCCTGATCGACGCGCAGGGTGCGGGCGTGAACGTGAGGTTGCAGCCGTTCGTCATCGCGGTGCCCTGGCAACTCTTGCCGACCGTGTTGAGGTTGCCGATCTTGGTGTTGTCGCAATAGACGTCCCACGCGCCCTCGCAGACGTTCGTCGCCGCGTACGTCGCGATTCCGACGTGGCCCACGCACGTGCTCGCACCGCTGCAGGTGAGGTCTTGTCCGTTCGCCTGGAAATTCACGCCGTACGAAGGCGAGAAGCTGTAGACGTCCTGCGCGCACGGACTGCCCGTCCAGCAGCCGGTCGTCGTCTTCGCGGTGGTGTTGAGAGGCGCGCGCGAGCCAGAGGGGACCCAGCCCTTCACGCAAGTGCCATTGCTGCAATAAGGGGTTTGCCCGCTGCACACGGTGCCGCAGTTGGCGTTGTCGCTCGAGACGTCCGTACACATGGCGTTGCACGCGAGCTGTCCGAGCGGGCAGCACTGGCCGTTGTTGCACCACTCGGTGTCGGGCATACAGGCCGTGCCGCAGCTCCCGCAGTGATCGTGGAAGTTCTTCTGGTCGTAGCAAACGCCATCTGAGCATGTGCTCATCGTTGGCGGACATGCGACGCCGCACGCTCCTGCGTCGCACGCGGGGACCCCAAGGTTCCATCCGATGCCGCCGCCCGCGTCGTATCTGGGCACACCTGCATCAGGCGGTTGTTCGCGGCCTTGCATACCGCTTGCGAGCAGACCTCCGAGTTGGCATTGCACGCCTTGGTGCACGAGCCGCAGTGCTTCGGATCACTCGTGATGTCGAACTGCGGGCAGCCGCTGTCGACGCCGGGTCCGCCGTGACCTCGCAACGGCTATGGCGGATCGGGTATCCCGGATGGTGGATTCGGCAAGTACAAGCCTGCGAGACCACCGACGCCTTGGCCGCTCGAGATGTTGCCGAGCAACACGTCGTCTGCGCTCAACGCGCCGCTCACCCGCAACGCGCCCTGCGCGTCCTTGGACCATTGAGATGTCAACCGTGTGTTGCGCAGCGTGACCACTGGGCTCGTCACGAAGACGTCCACCGGCAGGTTCACGAAGTCTGCGGTGCCGTCCGCGCGATCGACCACGCATCCAGTGGTGGTGAATTGGAACGAGACGGGTGAGGTCGCGTCCGCGATGAAGTCGGGATACTCGTCAACGCCGCCCGCTCGCTCCGACGGGACGACGCAAGTAGCGGGGGCAGGCAGCAGCCGACAAGCCTCATTCGACTTGCACGGAGTGGGGCAGCGACTGGGATCGGGGTTGCGCGTGGCGCGGACGAACTGCGCCTTGAACGCGCCCGTCTGCGGATCCACGTGCATGCTGGCAAAGAGCTTCACCTGCGTGCCAACGGGCTGCTTCACGTCGATCAAGAAGAAGTATTTTCCGTCCGTGGGCAAGACCAGCGACGGCTTGTTGCAAGTCAACTCGAACTGATAACCAAAGATGATCTTGCGGCGCACTTGAGTCGCCGTGCCTGCCGCGTCCGCGAGACCCGTCTCCACGATGAGCACGAGACGCGGCGTGATCGGCATCGCGGTCTTGGGTGTGATCGTGACCGTCTGCGCGTCCGCGCTGATGACGAGGTCGCCGCCGAGGTCGGGATCGCCATCCACGTGCGAGAACAAGATCGAGAGCTTGCCGTTGGGATCGCCCGTCTCGTCCGCGAGCCGTCCGCGGTCGTCGACCAAGTAGCGCGCGATCTTGAGGTTGAGAGTCTTCGGATCGAACGGCTTGTCGAATGAGACGACGATCGGCGCGTTCGGATCGCTCAAGAGCCCGGCGCTCGACGCGACCAGGCGAGGCTCCGGCGGGCCGTCGTACACGTCACATCCAACGAGCACGATGAGGGCTAAAAACAGGGAGAAGATGCGCATCATGTCAGAACCAGAACGTCGTGCGCCCTTGCAAGAGCGTGCTGCGAACGGCGTAGCCGTCCTTGTTTTGAAGCGCGCTCCCAGGGAAGAGCACGGCGCCCTCAAGATCGAAGATGAAGTGCTCGGCGAAGCGCCACTGGAAGCGAGCGTCGAGCTCTGTGCCGTAATAGCCACCAGGTTTGCCGCCAGCGAAGTTCACGAGATCGTCTTGGATGTTGACGCTGTTGCGGTTCTGCAGCGAGGCGACCGGGTTGATGAGCGGCGCGGACGCCCACGCGAACATCACGCCGCCGCGGAAGAGGAGATCCTTGTGCGGGCGAAAGTCCACTTGAGGAAAGATGGTGAACGCGTCGGTCATCGCGCCCTTGGTGTCGATCGCCGTCGTGGGGAACGTCGTGGCCCCGAGGCGCTTCAAGAGCTCCGTGCCGGCCGCAGCGGCGCGTGCGGTCTGGAACGCGAGCACGTGCTTGAACAACAAGAGCCCCACGTTGGAGTCCTCGGCCCACAAGAACTGCGTGAGGGCAGCGCGGGCGCGCGGGTCATCGCTGCCGGAGGCGTAGTCGCTCTCGAGGTAGAGCGAGAAGAGTTTGTGATCGTAGCGAACGACGCCGCGAAAGCCGCCCTGCAGCACGGGTTGATCCGCGGGTGGGTCGTTGGTGATCTTCTGGTAGGCGACGCTGATCTCGCGCGTGGTGCCGACGTTGAGCGCGCCGTCGAAGCCCGCCTTGAAGGGGCCGAACGTGGAGTACATGCGCGTGCCGAGGCTCTCTATCGCGGAGCCACTCGACCATCTGTGCGCGTAGTACGCGTTCATGAAGAGATCGCTGCCGAGCGGGTGCTTGGGCGCGAGGAAGCGGAACACCGTGGAGATTTGGTGCACGTCATCGCTGAAGGCTTGCGGACTGCCGGTGACGTAGCGATCGTACGTGATGCCCCAGAAAAGGCCTCGATCCGCGCTCTTGTCACGCTTGCCAACAGGCTTGAACGCCTCGAGCGGCTTGGTCGCAAAGAGAATGCGATCGACGATGCTCCCCGTGCGCGACACGCCAAAGCGGTTGGGTCGCCCGTCGCCGTCGGCAGCTTGCACGCCCATCCCGTCGATCACAGGCATGCGCCCAACGCGCAGCACACCGACAGGCAGCGCCACCTCACCGTAAGCGCGCCTCACGTTGATCGGGTTCGAGCCGCAGAGGCCGTATCGATACGAGTCCCCCGAGAGAGGATCGCCAGCGCCGTCATAGCTCACGCAAGGCACCGACTGGTTCGGGTTGCGCGCGTTGATGTGCGCGCCCGAGTTCGGCGTGGGCCCTCCGAGCAGCGAACCGTTGTCACCCCACAGCACGCCGTCCAGCAGATCCGCGCTCGTGACGAGCTTCACCGTGTCGAGGTAGTCCACCGCGAAGTCCACGCGCAGCCGGTGCTCCAGCCACGACACGTGACGTGCAGTCTCCGTCGTCGGCGACACGTTGTGGATGTACAGCTCTTGCGCGCGATACTCCGCGCCCGCGCGAAATCCGAAATCACCGAGCGGATTTCGACGCCACGCGCTCGGCGGATCCGTGTCGGTCCACGGCTCGGTGACGCGCAGCGGATAACGCGGAGACACCGCAGGCGGAGGCGGAAACATGGGCGGTGGCGCGCTCGCGCTTCGAGTCGCGTCGGCGGATGGCGGTGCATTCGCGTCGTCGGCGAGGGCCGCGCGAGAGAGCATCACCAAACACAACGCAGCCGAGCCGCTTCTCAACGCTTGTCCTTCTTGAAGAACGTGCGCTCCACCACGCTGATGGAGAGGTCGATCGCGCGAAGCTCTTGGATGGCGTACACGCCCTGCTCGGGAGCGTCCGAGTTCACCGCGACAGGCAGCTTGATGTTCGCGTGCACGGGGGCGTCATAGTCGAGCAACAACTTCACTCCCGGGCCGACGTCGATCTTCGCGCGCAGAGGTTTCGCGTCGCCAGGGATGGACACGGTCGCGTCGCCCGAGAGAGTGACTCCTGCGAACGCGCGCTTCATCGTCGGGTTCGAGACATAGAACGCGGCGCCAAGCCACGAGACGCGCAGGCGAATGACGATCGATGGCTCTTTGAGCGCTGCTATCGCGTCCTCTGTCGCGCTCGGCGCTGGAGCGAGCACGAGCATGTCTTTGGGGAACACGTCGTCGAAGGTACCCGCGAGCGCGTTGACGACGTCATCGGCGCTGGCTGGAGGATTGCCGTCGAACCACCGCGTGACTTGCTTGGTGCCGCGACCGCGGTTGAGCGGGTTGTCGCCGAGGATCTTGTCAGCGCGGTCGAGCCCCGGTGACAGCTCGCGCGAGATCGCGACGCGCACGGTGGGGCCGTTCTTCTCCACGAACGCGAGCAGGCGAACCACGAACCCCAAGAGCACCGGATCTGAGCTGGGGGCGCGCGACTTGAATTTCTCGAACACCGCGTCGTAGAGCGCGTGCCTCGCCCTCGCGAGTTCTGCGGGCATCCCGTGCTGCGGGTACTTCTGTGCGAACGCCGCGAGCGCCGACACTGTGCCCACCGCCTTGGCCTTGTCGAGCTCCGCCGCATAAGCGTCGTGAAGCGCGGCTTGCGCCTCTTGATCGATCGCCGAGTTCTGGTGCGCCGCGAGGAACGCTTGCATCGCCTCGACGGTCCCTTGCGCCTTCGCATCTTTCAGCTCCGCGCGCGGCAAGAGCACACGGGACACGTCGTCCGCGTGACGATCTCCAAGCGCCAAGTACTGCTTGTAGGCGTCAGGCGTGTCGATCGCCTTCGCCGTCTTGAGCATGGCGTCTTCGCTCGCGGCGTTGTGCGAGAACCAGAAGAGAGGACCGAGGACCGCCGCGACACCGAGCGCGATGATCGGCGCGAGTCGCTTCACCGGTGGCGGACGGTCCGTCAGCGGCTCCGTAGGGCCGATCGGGCTCGACCAGCCCTTTTTCGGCTCGTAGAAGGGGTCCAGCGTCACGAGCTCGCCGTCGTCTTGCGACGCCACCGCGTGCTTCATGTTGGCTTGCGCGGTCTCGATTTGTTGGTTGAGCCCGGCAGCAGCCTCCCCGCCACCCATAGGAAACGAGATCGCGCCGGCGCCCTTGAGCGTGAGCACGAAGCGGCCCGCGTTAGGCGCAGCGCTCACGAGGTCCGTCATCGAAAACACGCGCAGCACTTTGGAGCGCGCGTCGACGAGCGTCATCGGGAACGCGTACCACCCCGATTTGTACGGGAGGTTCTTTCCTTCGCGCCGCAAGCCGAGCGCCATCAGCACGCCAAACGGAATCAAGAACAAGAGCGCGGCGTACACCACGAGCCAAGGCGCTTTGTGAACCGAGAGCGAGCTCGTGAGCGAGCCGAACCCACTGATGAGAACGATGACGAAGCATAGGATCGCCACCGCAGAGATCGCCGCGAAAATGGGCGCGACCCCGCCCGCCCCGTGTCGCACCAAAATAGGCGCGGGGGGAGCCGCCCCTCTCGTGCTCGCGATGAACCGTTCTTGCTTCTCGCGCGAGAGCTTGAAGAAGTCGAGCCGCTGCATCCCGTTCGCGTCGGTACTCTATCAATGGATCGCGCCCAACGGGCACAATCCATGAGGAGCACTAAGACCGAGCACCTTGGAGCTATGCTGCGCTCGTGATCGCAGTTGCCTCGACACACACCCGTCGCACCAAGTGGCTTGTTTTGGCTGGGTTGCTCGCGCTCGCGGGCTGCCCGCGCGACAAGACCGCCGCGGTCGACGCCGCTATCATCGAAGCCTCGGTCGACGCGGACACCGTGACGCACGCGTCGGAGGCTTACGATTCGGGTCCAGCGGTGCTCACAGACGAGAGCATCGATGGCCAAGCTCTTCGCGTCAAACATCGCGCGCGCATCGCCGCCGATCATGACCCCGTGACCATCCTGGTCGGAAGCTCCGCGCACGAGCTCGGGCGCCGCATCTGCGAGGCCAAGGTCCCCAAGCGCGATCCCTCGACGCCGATTTTGCTCAAGCCGAACATCGGCGGCTTCGACTACATCAAGAACGGCGCAGATGATGGAGTGAAGGGCCGCACCACCGATCCCGAGTTCACGCGCGGAGTGATCAAGTGCCTGAA
>JANYHY010000468.1 GCA_025362165.1 Myxococcales bacterium
CGAGGGGCCCCGTGGACAAGCGCTCCGTGAGTATTGGCGCGAGACGTTGCGCGATTCTACTGCGGCGCTCGAGCTCCCGCCGGATTCACCAAGGCCGCGCGTGCGACGGGGCCGCGGAGGTTCGCTGCCGTTCATCGTCGAAGCCCACATCGTTCGCGCGCTGCGCGCGATCTCTCCAAAGTCGAGCTTCTTCCGAACGATGCTCGGCGCGTACTACGTGTTCATGTTTCGGCTGACGAGCCAGACAGACTTGGTGGTCGCCACGCCGTCGACCGCGCGCAAGCCGCCGTTCGAGGACGTCGTCGGCGATTTCGTGAACATGCTCGTCCTCCGAGCCCATGTTTCACGCGAGCAGTCGTTCAGGGCTCTGCTTGATCACGTGCGTGAAGTGGTGACGGCTGCCTCGAGCCATCGCGACTATCCCTTCATGCGCATCGTCCAGGACTTACGCCCCACGGGAGACGCGAGTCGCACACCCATATACCAGACGAGCTTTGCGCTCGTCCGACAGCAGCGGGTGAGCGCGATGACTGGCTACAACATCGAAGGAGCCCCGTGCCGTGCGGAGATGGGCGAGCTCTCTGGAGTTCCCTATTACGTGCCACAACAAGAGGGTCAGCTCGATCTCTCCATTTGGGGTGCCGAAATCGACGGAACGCTCTACGCGGAGATCAAATACGACACCGATCTTTTCGAGCGGGCGACGATCGCGCGGATGGCGGAGAACTTCCGAACGCTGCTCGGAAGCATCGCTTGTGATCCAGATTGCGCGCTCGGCGAGCTCGACTTGTTGAGCGCCGCCGAGCGCGAGACGGTCCTGGTGGATTTCAACCAGACGGACGTGCCCTACCCCGACGACAGCACGCTACACTCGTTGATCGAGCAACAGACGAAGCGTACGCCAAACGTCATCGCGATCCGATCGGAGGAGGCATCACTCACGTACGCAGAGCTCGACTCCCAGGCGAATCGTCTCGCACGAACGCTGCGCGCGCGTGGCGTTGGAAGAGGTTCCTTCGTTGGCATCGGCCTCGAGCGCTCTACCCAATTGAGTGTCGCTCTCATGGCCACGCTGAAAGCTGGGGCCGCTTACGTGCCAATCGATCCCGAATACCCAGCGGATCGCGTGCGCTTCATGACCGAAGACTCGGGCGTTGTCGTGATCCTCACGACCACGAAGCTGAGCGCGCGCTTCCCTCAAAAGGCTCCACTCCTTCTGTTGGACCAACTGGATACTTCGTCGGAGAGTGATCTCCCAATCGGCCCGAATGTGGGCGCGTCTGACGTCGCATACATGATCTACACTTCCGGCTCGACCGGGCAGCCCAAGGGCGCGATGAACACGCACCGCGCGATCTGCAATCGACTCGCGTGGATGCAAAGCGCCTTTCCGCTCGACGCCTCCGATCGCGTCCTGCAAAAGACGCCCGCCAGCTTCGACGTCTCCGTCTGGGAGCTGTTTTGGCCAATCATGGTTGGCGCTAGCCTCGTCATGGCTCGCCCCAGTGGTCACCGCGATCCGAGCTACCTAGCGCAAACGATCATAAAGGAAAAAATCACCACGCTTCACTTCGTTCCGTCGATGTTGCGTGCGTTCTTGGAAGCGCCGCTTGTCGCCGAGTGCACGAGCGTTCGTCGCGTGATCTGCAGCGGTGAGGCGCTCCCGCTCGATTTGCAGGAGACGTTCTTCGAACGGTCCCGCGCTGAGCTTCACAACTTGTACGGGCCCACTGAGGCGGCCGTGGACGTCAGCTGGTGGCCGTGTGAGCGCGGCTCCAAGCGGTCGCTGGTGCCGATCGGAAGGCCGATCCACAACCTTCGTCTCTACGTGCTCGATTCATCGTTTCGACCGGTTCCCATCGGGGTCGTGGGGGAGTTGTTCATTGGCGGTATTGGTGTCGGGCTTGGCTACAAGGGACGCGCCGAGCTCACTGCATCGAAGTTCATCCCCGACGAACTCTCGGGCGCTCGTGGCGCTCGTCTTTACCGCACCGGCGATCTCGCGCGGCAGCTTCCAACGGGGGAAATCGATTTCTTGGGTCGCACGGACCATCAGGTCAAAATCCGCGGCTTTCGGATCG